>VGHK01000012.1 GCA_016868305.1 Betaproteobacteria bacterium
GGCTCCCCCTCCCACACGGCCCATACCAAGAATCAAGACCCGCGCGGTACCCGTTTCAATAAGCCGATCGCTAGGGTGTACCCGGGCGGACTGGAACCTGTCCCAAAAGCCCTTGAACCCTTGGTATGCCTTTTCGGAACCTGCGCAAAATGGGGAGGCCACCGCGAAACTAAGGCTGACCGCGATCGCCACCACAAGCAACCAGTCAACGGGTAGCCAGCCCTGGTTTACTCCGAGTGCGGCAACAATAAGTCCAAACTCAGAGAAGTTGGCAAGACTAAGTGAAGTAAAAAGCGAGGTGCGCGCACGCAGCCCAAACCGAATAACGATGAGGTAGTACAGAAATGTCTTAATGGGAAGCAGCAGGCAGAGCAGCAAAGCGGTAATGATGACCTCTATAGACGGCAGCCCCTGCATACCCACCGACAGAAAAAAGCCGACCAGCATAAGCTCTTTGAAGTTCAATAAGGACTTTGCAAGTTCGCTGGACTTAGGATGGTTTGCGATAACCACCCCAAGAATAAGAGCACCGAGGTCGCCCTTAAGCCCTACGGCATAAAAGTACTCATAACCGGCGGCGAGGGCGAAGAACAATCCGCTGAGCACCAGCATTTCCCCGTGACCAGCCGAATCCAGAAGCTTGTAGAGTAACTGACGCACCTGCGGCAGGAGCAACAACAAGACAGACAAGGCCCAGAGCGAGGGATATTTACCTTCGCTTACCGCAAGGAATACCACGGCAAACACGTCTTGCATTACTAGAATGCCGATTGCCACCTTGCCATAAAAGGCAGTCATGTCGCCTTTATCCTCCAGCACCTTGACGGCGAACACCGTGCTGGAAAAGGACAAGGCAAACCCCAGAATGACCATGGCCATAAGGGAGATATCGAAAAGCGGAAGGGGCGTGAGCTTTTGGCCAAGCCAGAGCACTGCGGTGAAAAACAGGGTAGAGGAAAGAATGTGGGCAAGCGAGGTGCCCCAGATCTCGGCCTTAGCAAGGGCCCTGAGATCGAGCTTCAAGCCAATGGTAAAGAGCAGCAGCGTAACGCCAAGGTCTGCAACAAGCTGCAGTCCGGAAGGGGGTGCAAAGCCAGCAATGTTGTATGCGAAGCCGGCCACTAAGAATCCCACCATCGGGGGAAGACCAATCCGGCTTAATAGCAGCCCGAATACAAAGGCAAAACCTACTAAGGTTACGAGCATACGCGACCTCAAAAAAAGTGTTTACCCACAATGGGAAATAACGCGCTCCTTATGCTAGCCGAAATCTATCGAAATGCAAATCGGCAGACCAAGGGCGAAAGAGCAGCAAGCGGCAATATTCCCCAGCTAGCTGGCCTTCATGGTCGCATCCCAGATCAGCTTAAGTCCGGTAGAAAAAAGAAGCAGATAGCTCGTCTGGTAGAAGACCTTTTCCGATACCCGCTTATGCAGCCAGACGCCCAGCCAGATGCCAACGGGAACCAGCGGCGCAAAGACTAGGGAAAGCTCGAGATTGGTCTGATTGAGTTGGCCAAGGAAGTAATACGGAACCAGCTTGGTGTAATTAACGAACAGGAAATACAGGGCAGAGCAGGCAACCACCGAGGTTCGATCTATCTGGCGGCTTAGTATGTAGACCGAAAACGGTGGGCCGCCCGCATGGGCGATGGTACTGGTAAATCCTGAGAGAGAACCCCAGAAGGCCCCGCCCAGAGATCCCATGGCCTGCTTGCTTCTGTTGAGCAAGGTGACGAGTCTATCGACAAGAGAGAGCCACTTATTGAGCACAAACACCACCGCAATGGTGCCAACGATCAGCTTCAGCTGCTGGGGGGACAGGCTATGGAACATGAGGCTGCCAACGCCTATTCCCACCAAAGCCCCCAGTAGGACTGGCCGAAGAATCGCCCAAGACCATTTGCCCCAGTAGGCACGAACGCCAAGAACATCCATGGCACACAAGATGGGCAGCATGACCCCAGCGGCCACCGCTGGGCTGATCCAAAGGGACATGATTGGCACTGCAAGCCCCCCAGCGGCGCCGCCAAACCCTCCTTTAATAATGCCCGTGATAAGCACGGCAAAGCTTGCGCCGATGAAGAAACCTACAGGGTATTCGGAGAGGGACACGCGCTGACTATAACAGTTCAGTCGATTAGCCCCTCCTCACATGGCCGCAGGGCAGCCAAGGGATCAGCCGGGCGTAGTGGTCAATTGATTATTAAGGCTCTTGCAGAAAGAGGGCAGGGTCAACCAGCGCGGTGTTTAATGCAACGCTCCAGTGAAGATGGGGCCCGGTAACCCGACCGGTGGCACCCACCCGCCCGAGAAGCTGTCCTGTTTGGAGCTGATCGCCCTCGGCTACGTCGATGGTGTCGAGGTGACAGAACATCGATATCAATCCCCGGCCATGGTCGAGAAAGACCGACTTGCCATTGAAAAAATAATCGCCCGTATTCACGACAAGGCCTGGGGCCGGAGCACGAACCGGGGTACCCACGGGCGCGGCAATATCCATACCCGAATGGGGATTGCGCGGCTGGTTGTTGAAAAAACGCCGCGAACCAAAGGAGCTTGTGCGTACGCCTGGGACAGGCGAGACAAAAAGGAAGGTATTCGGTAGTTCAGGGCTAAAGACAGAAAACGCCTCCCGAATTCTGACCTGTTCCGCCCTGACTCGACTGAGGTCTCGCTCGGAAAGGTCAACATGCTTAGGCGCGACGGTAAGGTACTGGGTGACATAGTCTTTGCCGGTAACCTGAAAAGGAAGCGCCAATGGTGCGCCAGTAGTTGAACGAAGCTCGGCCTGGGTCTGGCCAAGGGGCTGACTCAAGGGAATGCCCACCAGCGCAACCCAGCCGCCGGCATGCTGCACCGTGAGCACAGGGTTACCCTGGAAACGCACCTCAGGCATTGGAGCCTGTGGGCCAACCATGGGTAGAGGCAGAACAGCCACACCGCCGGGAACCAGCGCAGCCCGGGGTAGAGATCGCTCTACGGCCGACATGGCCGGAGCGTTTGGGGTTGGCGCAGAGGCTCCGGCCTTACGAGGCATCAGCCAGGCGCCGGCATAAACCCCGCCAATACTGCATAAGCCAAGGGCTAGAAAATCTCGTCTTTGTCTAACGCGGTGCAAGTGACGCCCCCCTTTCGATGGAATCAATATATCGGCCTGCACATCCCGCGAGCCAGACCAGTAGGGTGGCGGCCAGAAGCTTAAGGCTGGCCAGTGGCACCCTCATGACAAGCGCAGGGTAGAAAGCTTGCCCATTAAAGATATGTGCAACGGGGTTCCTCACCAGAACCCCAGTTTCTCCGCCTGACGGAGTGCCTTGACCTTTTCGTAATGAGGGCTACCTGGATCTACAGGCTCCCAGTCAGACTCTTTTTCATCGCGCAGAACCACCTCTCCGCCCCCCATTGGGTCGCTGCAGGCAATCTTACGAACCACCTTGCGGCGCATCGCGCGCAGGTCAAAGACAGCATAGACACGAACAGACCGGTAGCTCAAGCCCTTAGAGGTGGTCTTCGGTTCCGCAAAGTCTTGTAGTTCCTCGACCGCTACCTGATCGGCAGACTGCTGTTGGATGGATTCGAAGTCCAGGAACTCAGAAACATCGTCCGACTGGTTCAGTTCAAAGATCATGCAACATTCCTATTTTGGGTTTGTGGGCTAGTGACAAAGTTGGTTGGCAAGGTCAATAAAGTCACAGGCATGAATGTCAAACCGGGGTTCCCTTGCAAGGTCCACCGTTTTGTCTGGCCCAAATTCTAAGGGTCTCTCAACAAATGCGGTTTTGCAGCCCAAGGCGAGGGCCGCATCCAGGTCATCTTTATGGGCAGCAACCAGCATCATTTCTGAGGGCCTTACTCCGAAAAGGTCACAGACCCCAAGATAGGTCTGAGGGTCCGGCTTGTAGTGGCGAAATACCTCTGCAGAAAGGATGCAGTCCCAGGGAAGGCCTGCCCGCTTGGCCATCTCGGTAAGCAGAGACATATTGCCATTAGACAAGGTCACTATGGTGTACTGGGCTTTCAGGCGAGTGAGGCCCTGCACCGCATCGGGCCAGGGGCTTAGCCGGTGCCAGATAAGGTTCAGGTCGTGCCGCGCCGTCTCTTCGAGCGAAATGCGATATCGCGCCAGGAGGTCGTCCAGAATCATTCGATGAAGGTCATCGATGCGTGTCCAGCCAAGTTCGCCAGACCGTACCCGGGCCATTGCAGGCTGGTAGCCTGCGCGCCAGTCAAGGGCAAACTGGCCGGGATCTAGATCAAGGCGAAGCCGCTTAACCTCATGCACGATCGAGCCATACCAGTCCACCACCGTGCCAAATACATCAAAGGCAAGAATCTTCATAACAGCCCCCACGAGGCATCTGCTCGCTGACTATTATTCCCCAGAAACGCCCGAATAAACTTGAGAGGTGTTTGCTACCTGACAGGTTGCGCCGGGGGTCTCTCGTTGTGCGGAAAAGATCAGGTATCTCGAGCGCTTCCTCATCGAAGCGGTTTTTTTGGTCATGGGTCTAACGGGGTACAAGAGTCACCCCGCGTTCGATAAGTTTCTGACGCAGCTCGGGAAGCACCCGGGCCACCGCCTCCTCGCCTCGTAAGATCGCGAGCTCTCGTGTGTCAAAGCTGGTAAGGCTCAGACCGCGGGTATCGGGGCGAATGAGGATGTCGGCCTGGCCTGCCTGCGAGCGACTAATCACCTGGCCCATGATAGTGAAGGCCTGCAGAACAACATCGATAGACCCCCCTGGTCTTCTTCCTTCTGGCTGCTCGCCGATATCTACCGCAATCACAAAGTCGGCCTGCATTTCGCGCGCCGCTTGAACGGGCAGAGGCATGGTGACGCCACCATCGACAAAGAAGCGTCCTTCAATTTCAGGGGGAATGAAAACACCTGGTACCGAGGCAGAGGCGCGCACCGCCTGGCCCACGTTGCCCGATCGCATTACCACTGTTTGTCCATTACTAAGATCGGTCGCTACGACTCCTAAGGGCTTGGCGAGCTTGTCAAAGGTGCGGCCTTGAAGCCTTGTGTTTACAAAGCGTTCCAGGAGTTCGCCCTTAACCCAGCCGCCCCTGCCAAGCACATCAAAATCGATTACCTGAGACTCTTTGCTCTCCATGGCCAGGCGCTGCAACTGAAAACCAGAGAGCCCCCCCGCATACAGCGCCCCAATGACCGCTCCTGCACTAGTACCAGTGACGATGTCTACCGAGACGCCTTGACTCTCTAACGCCTTAATGACACCAATATGCGCAAATCCACGGGCAGCGCCACCGCCAAGCGCGAGGGCAAGCTTTGGGGGGGAGGCGGCCGGTTGCGGGCCTGACCCAGTATCGGGCGGCGGGCTAGTGGCACACCCCGCAATCCAGACCACCAGGCAGGCTGCCAATACTCTGGGAATATTTTTATAAAGCATGCGGTATTTCTATTGGGGTATGGCAGAGCGGCCGCACAGTTGGTCTGCAAGGTCGATCATATCGAAACTGGTGGGCCCCCCGAGAGTCGAACTCGGCACCAACGGATTATGAGTCCGCTGCTCTAACCAGGCATGAGCTAGAGGCCCTTGAAACTCTTACAGTGTATCGAGAAAGCTCTTTAGTTTATCGCTTCGGCTAGGGTGTCGCAGTTTTCGCAGTGCCTTGGCCTCAATCTGGCGAATGCGCTCGCGGGTGACGTCGAACTGCTTGCCCACTTCTTCAAGGGTGTGGTCGGTGGCCATTTCGACACCAAACCGCATGCGTAGTACCTTTGCCTCGCGGGGGGTGAGCGAGTCGAGCACTTCTTTGACCACATCTCGCATGGAGTCTTGCAGTGCGGCCTCGTGGGGCTGCAGGGTGTTTTGATCCTCGATGAAATCCCCAAGGTGTGAATCGTCATCGTCGCCAATAGGGGTTTCCATAGAGATGGGCTCTTTGGCGATCTTTAAAATTTTACGAATCTTGTCTTCGGGCATCTCCATTTTGACCGCAAGCTCAGCAGGGTCTGGCTCTTTGCCGGTCTCTTGGAGCAACTGCCGGGAGATGCGGTTCATTTTGTTGATGGTTTCGATCATGTGCACCGGGATACGAATCGTGCGGGCCTGATCGGCAATCGACCGGGTGATGGCCTGTCGAATCCACCAGGTGGCATAGGTAGAAAATTTATAGCCTCGGCGGTATTCGAACTTATCGACCGCCTTCATGAGGCCGATATTGCCCTCTTGAATGAGGTCGAGAAATTGCAGCCCGCGGTTGGTGTACTTCTTGGCGATCGAAATCACCAGACGCAGGTTGGCCTCGGTCATTTCGCGCTTGGCCTCACGGGCGCGCTTCTCCCCTTCGATCATCCGACGATTAATCTCACGAAGGTCGGCAAGGGGGAGCACCACCTTAGTTTGAATGGCGATGAGCTTTTGCTGCAATTCGTGCAGGGCAGGAAGATTGCGCTCGAGTAAGGCGGACTGCCCCCCTGCCACAGCCATGGCTTTTTTAGAGAAGAAGTCGAGGTTGGTCTCGTTGCCGCGGAAGTTTTTGATAAACCACTCCACATTGAGACCGACCCGCTCAACCGCAATATTACGCACTGCGCGCTCGGTAACCCGTACCTCTTCTACCTGAGCGCGAAGGGTGTCGGCCAGCTTTTCAACCATTTTTGCTGTAAACCGAATACCCATGAGCTCGTTAATGATGCTCGACTGCGCCTTTTGGTAAGGGCCCGACTTATAGCCATCGGTTTCGAAGGCCTTGCGCATCTTCTCGAAATGCTTGGTGATCGCCGTAAACTTTTCAAGCGACGCCTGCTTTCGTTCTTCAAGGCGGGCAGCACTTGCCTGGTCTTCTGCCGTATCGTCATCTTCTTCGATCGCGATTTCGGCATCGGCTGGCGACAAGAGATCCTCTTCGGGTGCATTGGGGTCGACGATTCCATCGACCACCTCGGCAACCGAAATGGTTCCTACCTGAATCTTGTTGGCACTGTCGAGGATCTCGTTAATCGTGGTGGGGCAAGACGCAATAGCCAGGACCATCTCGCGCAGACCTGCCTCGATGCGTTTTGCGATAGCGATTTCGCCTTCTCGCGTGAGCAGCTCAACGGTGCCCATTTCGCGCATATACATGCGCACCGGATCGGTGGTGCGACCGAATTCGGAATCGACAACCGTGGACAATGCGGCCTCAGCCTCTTCTTCGGCATCGTCGGTGTCGGAAGCAGGCGTGTTGCTGACCAGCAGGAGTGTTTCGGTGTCGGGGGTGATCTCATAGACAGAGATATTCCATTCTTGGAACGTCGCGACAATCGATTCCATTTGGTCGGAGTCGATCTGAATGTCCGGCAGATGGTCGGTAATCTCTGCATGCGTGAGATAGCCACGTTCCTTACCAAGAACGATAAGCGCTTTGAGCCGCGCCTTACGCGCCTCTAGCTCCTCGGCAGTAAGGGGCCCGGAGGGCATGAACTCCCAGATCTTTTTGTCCTTAGGCTTGCGCCCACCACGGCGCGGCGCGGCAGCCTCTACCTCTACTTCGGGTACGGACTCATCGGCCTCATCATCTGCCTCGGGCACCAGCTCATCGTCGGCGTCTTTGGCCTTGGCCGGGCGGCCGGGTTTTTTTGCTACCTTGGCTGGGGGCGCCTTGCCTGATTTGGACGGACTCGCTGGCTTCGCGGCCTTTGCTGTTTTTTCTACCTTCTCAGCGCTGTCCTTCGGGGCCTTGTCAGCCTTGGCCGGTTGCTTGGAAGGCTGTTGCGCGAGCTGCTTAGTGGGCTGCTTAGTGGGCTGCTTAGTGGGCTGCTTAGTTGCCTGCTTAGTTGCCTGCTTAGTTGCCTGCTTAGTTGCCTGCTTAGTTGCCTGCTTAGTTGCCTGCTTAACTGGCTGCTTAACTGGCTGCTTACCTGACGGCTGAACTGACTTAGCACTGGTCTGCTTTTTGTCTGTCTGACCACTTTGGGGCTTGGCTGCGGCAGCAGTTGGCTTTGGGTCTGATTTTTTTGCGGCAGGCTTGGGCGCATTTTTGGGTTCCGCCACAGGCCCCTGCCCCGCAGAGGCCCGAAGCTTGGCAATGACCGACTGCAGGGCCTTATCTCCTGCAGACTTTGGCTCCGAAGGCTTAGTGGCCGCTTTTGAGGGCGCGGGCTTGGCCTGCGGTGATGGCTTAGCGGTCGGTTTAGAAACAGGCTTAGCGTGTGCCTTGGCTGCCGGCTTGGCCGCTGGCTTGGTATCTACCTTGGCAGAAGGCTTGGCCGCCACCTTTACGGGGGGTTTACTTGGCGCCTTGGCAGACGGCGCTGGCAACTGCTTGGGGGATACCTTGGCTAGCTTTGCGGCCACCGCTGCGGCCGGTTTTTTGCCCGTAGCCGCACTCGCGACCTTAGCCGTTGCGGCTACCTTAGCCGCAGCGGTGCTGGACTTGGCGTCATTTTTGCCCGCAGTTTTACCCTTATTTGCCAGTTGCTTTCCTGCCGCCATTCTGTACGCTCCTTCGCGCTAGAGAACCTTACATTATAGAACTTTCGTCTGAACCTCTCAAGATCGCCTTAAGCTCCTGGATTTCCGACTGAAGCTGCCGCAGCGCGGCAAGGTCTTCGGGCCGAAGCTCTGGCTTCGCAGCCAGGTCGGTTGCCCTTTTTTGCATGCTACGCACGGCCAGCACGCGGATTGCTCGGTCCAGCTCATATCCGACATTGCCCTTACCTGCCTCTTGGTTATCGGCCTGAAAAATCGCTTCTAGAGCAGGGTCTGGCAACGACAGTCTTTGAAAAAGAAGCACCAGCCCAGACTGGGGGTCTTCCCGCTGGGCAGCCTCATAAAGACCGGCCTGACTGGGGGAATGGCGATGGCTGCCGATCCAATCGAGAAGCTGGAGGTGGTCCTGCGCGAACTGCTCCCGGGCAAGGGGGAAATGGTCGTGTTCCACGACAGACTGATAGGCCTTGGGAACCTGTATGAGTATCTGCAGCATGCGTTCTGCCTGCCGCCTGAGACTGCCTTGGGCTAAGGCAGATGAACGCGCCCCAGCGGCTACCGAGGGCTGTGGGCGTCTCGGCTGGAAACCCGACTGGCGCGCCGAGACGACCCCAAGTGCCTGCAGATCGGTCTGAAACTGCCGCGCGGCATCCTGGGCGACCTGTGCCTTCAGCGGCGAATCCGCCATTAACGCCAGCAGCCGCTTGGCCTCTGCCGTTGCCGCGGCCCGGCCCTCAGCAAAGTCCAGTGACTGGCCTGCAACCGCGCGGTCGAGCACGAATCGTGAGAGGGGTGGCGCATTTTCGACAAGCTGCAAGAGGGACTCGCGGCCGAACTGCCGGACAAAGCTGTCAGGATCGTGGTCTGAGGGCAGGAAGGCAAACCGCACCTGTAGCCTGGGGCTTGCAAAAGGCAGCATCACCTCCAGCGCCCGTGCTGCAGCCTTCTGTCCTGCCGTATCCCCGTCAAACATTACGACAATGCGGCTTGTCTGGCGCGACAGAATGCGCAGATGGTCTGCGGTGGTGGCGGTGCCCAGTGTGGCTACGACATGGCCGATTCCATATTGGGCAAGCACAACGACATCCATATAGCCCTCTACCACCCAGATCTCGCCGGCCTCGCGGATGGCCTTTCGGGCCTCAAAGAGACCATACAATCCGCCGCCTTTGGTAAAGATTGGGGTCTCCGGCGAGTTGAGGTATTTGGGTGTGTCATCGCCCAGGGTGCGCGCCCCAAACCCAATCACCTCGCCGCGCATTCCAAGAATGGGAAACATGATGCGGCTGCGAAACCGATCGTATCTGCGGGCGGTGGTCTCTTGCGGGTGCGCCACGGGGGGCGCAGGCTGCATTACCTGAGACGAATCGGCATCGGTCTGAGCCTCCGTGGCGATCACAAGCCCGGCCTGCACAAGTTCGTTATCCTGGTAATCGGCAAATACGGCCTGAAGAGACTGCCATCCTGGGGGGGCGTAACCGAGGTGATAGCGGGCAGCACTCTCCCCGGTGATGCCGCGATTTCTCAGGTAGTCGATGGCCTGGGGCGAGTCTTTAAGGCGACGCTGATAAAAACGCGCCGCCTCGCGCATACGCGCCTCAAGGCGTGACCGAAGGTCAGCCTGCGTTTTGCGGTCCGCCTTTGACGATTCGGAAGCCTCTTGTTGCTGGGGAACCTCAAGCCCCTGCCGCCGGGCAAGTTCCTCAACCGCCTGCGGAAAGCTCAGACCCAGATGCTCGATAAGAAAGCCAATCGCGGTGCCATGTGCCCCGCATCCAAAGCAGTGATAGAACTGCTTTGCGGGGCTGACCGAAAAAGAAGGAGACTTTTCGTTGTGAAACGGGCACAGGCCACTGAAGTTGCTGCCCGCTTTTTTCAGGCTGACATGCTGCCCTACGAGGTCGACGATATCGACACGCCGAAGCAGGTCATCGATGAATGACTGCGGAATCACAGCGCAGTCTTAGCCGCCCAGTGCCTCTTTTATTACCCGAGAGACAAACGCCATATCGGCCTTACCAGCGAGCCTGGGCTTGAGCTGCCCCATCATCTTGCCCATCCAGGCCGCAGAAGGCGGCGCGCCGGAAGCCTGTAATGCGGCAAGGCAGGTGGCGACCTCTGCGCGAATGGCCTGCTCGGACAGTTGCTCGGGAAGGTAGGACTGCAAAAGAGAGAGCTCGGCGGATTCTTTGTCTACCAGATCTTGTCGGCCACCGGCCTGGAACTGGGCGATTGAGTCTTTTCTCTGCTTCACCATTTTTTCGATCACCGCAAGCACCTGGGCATCGTCGAGCGTAACCCGGTCATCGACCTCTTTTTGCTTGATGGCCGCGGTAATGAGCCGCAAGGTGGTGAGCTGGGCCGTGGCTTTGGCCCGCATGGCCGACTTGATGTCCTCGTTAAGACGGTCTTTTAGCGACATGAACGCCCCCTTAAAAAAACGAAGGCCCGCAAGATTGCGAGCCCCTTACGCATGCACCGAAGTGCTGGAAAGCCCGCTAGTACTTACGCACGGGAAGCATCTGACTACGAACGCGCTTGTAGTGGCGCTTGACTGCGGCCGCTTTTTTACGCTTGCGCTCTGCGGTGGGCTTCTCGTAGAACTCGCGGGCACGCAGTTCGGTAAGGAGGCCAATTTTTTCGATCGTACGCTTAAACCGCCGCATCGCGGCTTCAAAGGGTTCGTTTTCTTTTACTCGGACTAAAGGCATAGAAAAATGGAGACTTTATGATGAAAGAAGTTGCACTGGATTCGAAGTCAATCCGCGATTATGGACTAAGCCTTACCGGTTAGGCAAGCGCGCTGGACAGCCGTCTTTCAGACAAGGGCCAACGCGGCCGCACGGCAAAGGCTCCCGCAGCGCTACCCCGATCCCCGAGGGCTGCCCTTAAGCCAGCGGCCCAGGCAATCATCACGCCGTTGTCGGTACACAGACTGATAGGCGGGTAGTGGACACTCACTTTTAATTTGCTGCAGGCGGCATCGAGTTGGTGACGCAATAGCTGGTTAGCGCTCACCCCACCGGCCACCACAAGCCTCTGCGCCCCGGTTTGTTTGACGGCTGCCATCGACTTCGCCACCAAGACGTCGACAATAGCCTGCTGCGCCTCTGCGGCGATATCTGCCTTATCAACGTCAGAGAGCCCAGCCGTGCCCCCTGCCCTTTTTACCTGGGTGAGGACTGCGGTTTTGAGCCCGGCAAAGCTAAGGTCAAGCGTAGGACGCCCTAGCAGCGGCCGGGGCAGCGCGAACCGCCCTGCCCGCCCGGTCTGGGCCAGTCGGGCAATCTCTGGGCCGCCGGGATAGCCAAGACCCAACAGCTGCGCGGACTTATCAAAAGCCTCGCCAGCAGCGTCGTCGATGGTCTCCCCTAGAAGTTCATACTCGCCAACCCCACTTACTTGCAGCAACTGGGAATGGCCCCCGGACACCAGAAGGGCAAGAAAGGGGAATGCGAGGCTATCAACCCCGAACAGAGGGGACAGGAGGTGACCCTCTAAATGGTGCACTGGTGTTACAGGGCAGTCGATGGCGGCGGCAAGGCCATAGGCAAAGCTGCAGCCGACAAGAAGGGCCCCCGCAAGCCCCGGGCCTTGGGTCACTCCTATGAGCTTGATGTCCTGCAGGTCGCGGTCGGCTTCACGCAGCACCCCCTCGAGAAGCGGCATGAGACGCAATAGGTGATCGCGGGAGGCCAGTTCAGGCACCACGCCACCGTACAGACGATGCAGATCTACCTGGGAATGCAGCGCCTGGGCCAACAGCCTGGCCGAGGGCGGACGATAGGCCTGCGGGGTAGAGGCCTGGTCGGGAGTATCCAGTTCGAGAAGCGCAAGCCCCGTCTCGTCGCAGGAGGTCTCCACCCCAAGAATCAGCATGGCGGCTTTTCTGAGTCCGATGGGCTGACAGGACGTTCTTTACCCGAGAGCAGGTCGCGGATGTTCGACCGATGCCGCAGCAGCAGCAGCAGACTCATCAGCAGAACCGCCCACCAGACGGGCGTCTGGAAGAATCCCGCCCAGGGCAAGGCGGCCAGAATGGGTGCTGAGACTGCGGCGGCGAGCGCCGACAAAGAAGAGATCCGGGTAATGCCAAAGACAAGCAGCCAGACTAAGAGCACCAGCAGGCCCAGTAACGGAGACAGCCCCAAGAGCGCCCCCAGGGCAGTAGCCACGCCCTTGCCACCCTGAAACCGAAAGAAAACCGGATAGAGGTGTCCTAAAAAAACGGCACCTGCCCCGGCCGCAAGCCAGAGCTGGGCCTCATCGACACTGACTGCGGCAGGAAGAAAGAGTAGTCGCACGATGACCACGGCCAGGAGGCCCTTAGCCGCATCACCGATAAGCGTAAGGGCCGCAGCGGCCTTATCGCCACTGCGCAGCATATTGGTGGCACCGGGATTACCTGACCCATAGCTACGCGGATCGGCAAGGCCCCGTAGCCGACTCACCACAATGGCAAACGAGACCGACCCGAGCAGGTAGCTGAGAAAAATGACTGCGGACAGGCTCGACATAGCGAACGATTATGCGCCCGACCCGCGCGGATGATGCCGGCGATAGATGTCTCTTAACCGCGCCTGGGCAACATGGGTGTAGATCTGCGTGGTGGAGATATCGGCATGACCGAGCAGCATCTGCACCACCCGAAGGTCAGCTCCGTGGTCTAGCAGATGCGTTGCAAATGCATGGCGCAGGCCATGGGGCGACAAGGGAAGATGAATTCCTGCACGGGCTGCATAGCGCTTGATCAGCATCCAGAAATACTGACGGGTCATCGGGCCCCCACGGTCGGTCACAAAGGCAGCCTCCGATAGACGGGGACCAAGAATCACAGGGCGCGCCTGAAGGAGGTATTGGCTAAGCCAGTCGGCAGCCTCCTGGCCATAGGGCACGAGCCGCTCTTTATTGCCCTTACCCATCACGCGAACCACCCCTTCTGACCTGCCAATGGCATGCAGGGGCAGCCCAACCAGCTCGGATACGCGTAGCCCCGTGGCATAGAGCAGTTCCAGCATGGCGCGGTCACGCAGCCCATAGGGCGTTTGCAGATCGGGGGCTGTCAGCAGGGCCTCGACCTGACCCTCTGCGGGCGCCTTCGGAAAACGCACCGGCTGACGGGCGGGCTGAAGGCCTGCGGTGGGGTCGTCCTGCCGAAACCCCTGACGTATCAGCCAGCCATAGAACCGACGCAGACACGAGAGCCGTCGATTGGTCGTTGCAGGGCGCTGCTGGGAGAAGGTTTCGGAGACATAGGCAAGCAGATCGGCACTGGCGAGGCCTTCGATGGAGGCCGCCCCTGGGGCCTGGCTCTGGGTGAGCCAGGCCTGCAGGTGCAGCAGGTCGCGGCGGTAAGCCTGCTGGGTATTGGTGGAGAGCCCGTCTTCAAGCCAGAGCGCCTGACAAAAAGCGCTGATCCTGGGATTGTCCGCGCTGATTTTAGGATTGCCTGGAACTTTTCCGCGGGTAGCCCGGGGGGCTTTCGCTGCGGACTTTTGCCCTGGCCTTGTCACGCGACTACCCCTTCCTGCGCAAGGGCCCAGGCAACATGCCGCGCCACCATGGCATCGGGATAGTCTCGGCGGGCTATGAGGGCAGCACGGATATCGGATGCGCCAACCGTATCTGCGGCACGCGTTGCCGATGCCAGGGCATTGCCCAGGCCCACGGCAAGGTTGCGCAGCCAGCGCGCATAGCCAATACGCAGAATGGCGCTTCCCTGATGACGGGCATGAAACTCAGCCTCAGACCAGGCAAAGAGCTCTGTCAGTAAGGCCTGGTCAAGCCCATGGCGCACGGCAAAGTCGGGCAGTGTTGCGGCCTGGGCGAAGCGGTTCCAGGGGCAGACGCGCTGACAGTCATCGCAGCCATAGATGCGATTGCCCATGAGAGGCCGAAGCGACTCGGGGATGTCTCCGGAATGCTCGATGGTGAGGTAAGAAATGCAGCGACGGGCATCGAGCTGATAGGGGCCGATAAACGCCTTGGTTGGGCAGAGGTCTAGGCAGGCCGTGCAACTGCCGCAATGCCGTTCGATGCTGCTGGGAGCGGGTGCGAGAACGGGCGCAGACCCGGAGAAACGCAGGTTGGTAAGCAGTGCCCCCAGAAAAAACATCGACCCCGTAGTCGGGTGCAAGAGCAAAGTGTTCTTGCCCCGCCAGCCGAGACCGGCACGCTCGGCAAGTTCGACTTCCATGAGAGGGGCCGAATCCACACAGGCGCGAAACCGGCCCTCGGGGTAGAGGCTGGCAAACCGCCGCGCCAATGATGCAATCCTGCGGCGCATTACCTTGTGATAGTCGCGGCCCCGGGCATAGACAGAGACAACGGCGCGGCTCGGCGTATTGACTGCGTCCTCTTCCTTTTGTCGCCAGTGCGCCTGGGTGCCCCGGGGAAGATAGGGCATGGTGACCATCACCACAGTCTGGGCTCCCGGCAGAAGATCAGCTGGCCGCGCACGCAGGTCGCGATTGCGCGAGAGATAATCCATGTCACCGGCAAAGCCCTTTTCAAGCCACCGAGCAAATTCATCCATGGGCATGGCTGGGCCTCGGGGCTTCAGGGGAACCACTGCCAGGCTTGAGAATCCCAGTTCCGAAGCCCATGCCTGAAGCTGCGCGAGGCTCGGGTTAGCATGTCGTGGTGCAACAGGATTGTGAATGAAAGACATTGTGTGATTGTTGACCGACACCGCCTAGACTTCAATTCGGTAACCGAAGACCAGATGATGGTCTTCGGTCAGGCCCTTGCCCAGCTTGCCCAAGAGGGCCGGATTGCGCGGGTGTATCTGCATGGTGGGCTGGGCGCAGGCAAGACCAGCCTGGCAAGAACCCTGTTGCGCGCACTCGGCGTAGAGGGTCGCATTAAAAGCCCCAGCTTTGCTATTGCCGAGACCTACACTACCCCGGGGCTGCACTGTGCCCATTTAGACTTTTTCCGCCAGACAGACCCCCTGGCCTGGCGGGATTCAGGACTTCGGGAACTGCTTGCTGATAGCAGCCTGATTCTTGTGGAATGGCCCGAGAAGGTGCAAGAACTGCCCGAGCCAGATATCGACCTGTCAATCGACTGGGCAGACCCAAGTCTGCCCGAAGGTCCGCGACAGCTGGCATTTGTCTTTCGCAGCCTGGAGACGCTGCAGGCCTTTGAAGAGGCCCTTAAAGGAAGGGTAGTGGCAATACCCGTGGCAGCACCCGGCGGGCCACCAGGCACGGCGGTTACGGACCCTGTGCGTCGATCTCTGGCCCTTGTGCCAGTGGCTGCTGGGCTGATGGCGGTGATGCCCAGACCCGCGCAGGCCGTTGAAGTGGTTGCCGTGCGCGTATGGCCTGCCGCCAACTACACGCGCGTGGCAATTGAACACGACACGGCAAAGCTCTTTTATTCCACCACGCGGCTTACAAAACCCGAAAGGCTGGTGGTCGATCTGCAGAACATGCGCCTTGGGCATACCCTAAGGCAGATCATCGCCCGAATTACGCCCAATGACCCGTTTATTGGTCAGGTTCGGGTAGGGCAGTTCAAGCCCCATGTGGTGCGAATGGTCTTTGACCTGAAGCAGTCCGTGCGGGCACAGGTCTTTACCCTGCCACCGATTGCCCAGTATCGACACCGATTGGTAATCGACCTGTACCCCGAAGTGACAGAGGATCCGCTGCTGGCATTTCTCAGGGAATATGAGGCTGCCACCGCGAAGCGCGGCAGTAGCGGGCCTCCCAACATGCGATCAGACACGCCCGAGATCGCCCAGGCGCCCACCCCATCAGCACCAACTGCTGAGCCGCCAGCCACTGCGACAGGCGAGCCTCGGCCTAGCGCCCCGAGCCAAGAGGCTCGCCGTCCCCCGGCCGCAGCCTTCATCACCATTGCCATCGATGCGGGGCACGGCGGAGAAGATCCTGGGGCCATCGGCCGGGCCGGTACGCGCGAGAAAGATGTGGTGCTGCGGATTGCCCGAGAGATGAAACGCCAGATTGATGCTCGCCCCAACATGCGGGCCTTTCTCACTCGGGATGGAGACTATTTTGTGCCCCTGGCCCGCAGGGTGGCCCTGGCCCGGCAGGTAAATGCAGACCTCTTCGTGTCGGTCCATGCCGATGCCTGGGTATCGCCCACAGCCGAGGGTGCCTCGGTGTTTGCGCTCTCTGAGAAGGGGGCAAGCAGTGCTGCGGCACGCTGGATGGCCAACAAAGAAAATGAGTCTGACTCCATTGGCGGGGTAAAGCTCGGTCAGATTGACGACCTGCTTACCCAGACGCTACTGGATATGTCGACAACCGCCCAGATTAAAGACTCTCTGAAGCTGGGCCAGTCAGTGCTGCGTGAAATTGGAAGGATCAACCGTCTGCATAAGCCCCAGGTAGAACAGGCTGGATTTGCCGTGCTGCGGGCCCCGGATATTCCGTCCATTCTGGTGGAAACGGCCTTTATCAGTAATCCGGAGGAAGAGCGTCGGCTGCGGGATGCGGCCTATCAGCGGTCAGTCGCGGCGGCCATTCAAGACGGGATTGACGACTACCTGGCCCGCAATCCGCCTCTGGCAAAGAGAACCCGGGCCTAGCCCAGCACAGGCGCAGCAAGCGATGGCTTCGATTGCCCTACTTCCAGATACCTTGATTAGCCAGATCGCTGCAGGCGAAGTGATCGAGCGACCAGCTTCGGTGGTCAAGGAGCTACTGGACAATGCCCTGGATGCCCTGGCCCAACACATTTCGGTAACGCTCGAAGACGGGGGCAGCCGCAGCATCCGTATCCGTGACGATGGCCTCGGCATTGCTGCCGAGGATCTGCCTCTGGCCGTAGCCCGCCACGCCACAAGCAAGATTCGTAGCCTTGAGGACCTCGAGCAGGTCAAGAGCCATGGGTTTCGCGGAGAGGCGCTCGCGGCAATTGCCTCGGTAGCCCAGGTATCGATTACCAGCTGCACCGCAAAGAGTAACCATGCCCATCGCCTCGCCAATGAACAAGGCCGGTGGCAGGTAAGCCCGGCCTCTGGGGGGCAGGGCACCCTCGTGGAGGTCTTGGGGCTTTTTCACCATGTTCCGGCTCGCCGTCGGTTTTTGAAGAGTCCGGCAACCGAGTTCAGCCATGCCAAAGAGGCCTGGACCCGTGCCGCCCTTTCCCGGCCCGACTGCGCCTTTGAGCTCAGTCATAACGGCCGCGTCGTGGCCGCCCTGGCAGCGGAATCAGAGGGGCGGCGTGTGGCGCGACTGCTCGACACAGCCCCAGACCGGCTGCGTGAGGTTCGGTACGAGGCGGGCCCTCTGCAGCTTAGCGCATGGCTACAGTCGCCCACAGACGCACAGGGCCGGGCAGGCGACCGCCAGTATTTTTTTGTCAATGGGCGTTGTGTGCGAGACCGCACATTGGCCCATGCCTTGCGCACGGCCTATGCGGATATTCTGCATGGCGATCGGCAGCCTCGGTTTGTGGTGTTTCTGGAGATTGCGCCAGAGGCGGTGGATGTCAATGTCCATCCGGCCAAGGCCGAGGTGCGCTTTCGCGAGGGCCATGCGGTCTATCAGGCCGTGCTCAAGGCCTGCCGAGAGGGGCTTGCCCGGCCCCTGGG
Source organism: Betaproteobacteria bacterium (assembly GCA_016868305.1). Taxonomy (GTDB): domain Bacteria; phylum Pseudomonadota; class Gammaproteobacteria; order Burkholderiales; family Burkholderiaceae_A; genus Hahnella. The sequence continues at coordinate 18,013 of VGHK01000012.1, forward strand.
GCTCGACCAGGGGATCCCCATGGTAACGGCAGGTACTGCGGCCCCAGACACAGATGCCACAGCCCTGGCGGCCGACCCATCAGCGTCAGTGGAGCGGCTCCTGCGAACCTCTGGCGGCCCGGCGCATCAGTTTCCCCTGGCCATGCATAGCCCATGGTCAGCAACACGCGCAGAGTTCCTGCGCGAACCGGCACAGCCCGCATGGGGATCGGCGACTGCGGGAGCGTCCTGGGGCAATGACGACCATCCGCTGGGGTTTGCCCTGGCGCAGTTACACGGGATTTATATTCTTGCCCAGAATCGTCAGGGCCTCATTTTGGTAGACATGCATGCGGCCCACGAGCGCATCGTCTATGAGCGGCTTAAGGCCGAGTCGCGCGGCCAGATGCAGAGGCTGCTGGAGCCCGTGGCGCTTTCTGCAAACCCCTTGGAGCGTGAGACCGCGGTAAAGCATCGGTCTGTCTTGGAAGACCTTGGGTTTTCGATTTCTCTGCTCTCTGCCGATAGCCTTGCGATACGGGGAGTTCCCACGCTGCTAAGCCAGGCAAGCGTCGAGCCCCTGGTGCGCGATACCCTGCGGGAGCTCGCACAGCATGGCCAGACCTATGCGGCAACCGAGGCGCGGGATGCCATTCTCGCCTCAATGGCCTGTCATGGGGCGGTGCGCGCGCACCGCAGCCTTTCTATTCCAGAGATGAATAGCCTATTGCGCGACATGGAGCGCACTGAGCGCGCCGATCAATGTAACCATGGAAGGCCCACCTGGGTTGCGCTTGATCTGAAGACCCTCGACCGGCTTTTTTTCCGGGGCCAGTAGCATGGCCTTTTGCCTTATTGGGCCGACTGCGTCGGGAAAATCGGCGCTTGCCATGGCGCTGGCCCAGTCGGGCAGCCTGGGCCCGGTTGAGATCGTGAGCCTAGACTCGGCGCAGGTCTATCGCCACATGGATATCGGCACCGCCAAACCCTCAGCCGCGGAGCAACGGGCACTGCCCCACCACTTGATTGACTGCCGTGACCCCGAGGAGGCCTATTCGGTTGCGCAGTACCTGCAGGATGCGCGAGCGGCTGTTGCAACTATTGCAGGTCGGGGCAGCACGCCGCTTCTGGTGGGAGGCACGATGCTCTACTTCAATGCCCTGCGGCAAGGCATCGACGACCTTCCGGCGGTGCCCGCGCACCACCGAAAAGCCCTTGCCGAAGAGGCCGCAGAGCGGGGATGGCCTGCCCTGCACGCGGATCTGCAGCAGGTGGACCCGGTAACCGCACAGAGACTCGCACCCACCGATGCCCAGCGCATCTCGCGTGCGCTGGAGGTATGGCGTCACACGGGCAGGCCGCTCTCGGCGTTTCATACCCGCGGCCTGACTGAGGCAGAGGCCGCAGACAGGGGTGACAGGGCGCACAGGCCTGCGGCATTCTCACCCATGCCCCTGCGCGTGATTGCGCTGCAGCCCGAGGACCGCGCCTGGATGCATCGCAGGATCGCCGATCGGTTTGACCAGATGCTGCAGCAAGGGTTTTTGCAGGAGGTTGCGGCGCTACGCCAGCGCCCGCATCTGGTGCCTGAGATGCCCAGTATGCGCACCGTGGGATACCGCCAGGCCTGGGCGCACCTTGCGGGGCAGACAGACTTCGAACCCTTTTGCCAGCAGGCAGTGGCTGCCACGCGGCAGCTGGCCAAGCGGCAGATTACCTGGCTGCGCAGCTTTCAGAACATTGACCGCATCGACCCTTCGGCCGCAAACAGCCCGACTGGGATGACACTTGCCCAGCAACTGGCACGGGCGGAGGCGCTGTGGGGCCGCTAGGCCGATGGACGAATGACCACCTGATCAGCATGTGTTCCTCGAGGTCGCACCGACCCAATCCTGTAGACGCGCTCACCCTGCATGGTGAGGGTGGCGGCAACGGCATCGGCCTGATCGGGCGCAACGGCCGCCACCATGCCAATGCCACAGTTAAACACCCGAAACATCTCCTGCGCATTGATCTGACCCTGGGCCTGAATCCATTGCATCACCGGGGGCTGTGGCCAGGAGTCTGGATTGACTTCTGCCAACAAGTGCCCGGGCAGAACCCTGGGCAGGTTTCCGGTGATGCCCCCGCCGGTAATATGCGCCAGGGCGTGCACGGCCTGGGGGTGGGCCTTAAGAGCCGCAAGCACCGATTTGACATAGATTCGCGTGGGCGCCATTACGAGCGCATCGAGCGTCTGGTCTGGGCCTACACCCAAGGTGGGCGGAAGTCGCACTGACTGAAGCGCCTGGTCTGAAATGCCGCCGCAGGCTTTCTGCAGAACCGCGCGCACCAGCGAATAGCCATTGCTGTGAAAGCCGCTAGACAGCACGCCCAGAAGGCAGTCCCCTTCAGCCACGGCCTGAGAGGATAGTATCTGTGACTTCTCTACCACCCCAACAGCAAAGCCTGCAAGATCGTACTCGCCGTCGGCATACATGCCAGGCATCTCGGCGGTTTCGCCGCCAATAAGGGCGCAGCCCGACTGCAGACAGCCCTCGGCAATACCCGCAACGACCGCGGCACCGGTATCTACAGAAAGCCGGCCGGTTGCGAAGTAGTCGAGAAAGAAAAGTGGCTGGGCACCCTGGACAAGAATATCGTTGACACTCATGGCAACGAGGTCGATGCCAATAGTGTTGTGCCGGTTAAGCGCGAAGGCCAGTTTGAGCTTGGTGCCCACCCCATCGGTGCCCGACACCAGAATCGGCTCCTGGTAGCCTGAGGGTATCGCGCAGAGTGCACCAAAACCGCCAATGCCTGCCAGCACCTCGGGCCGCAAAGTTGCCCGCGCCAGGGGCTTGATACGGTCCACCAGAGCGTCGCCCGCATCGATATCAACCCCCGCGTCACGGTAGGTCATGCCAGAGGATTTGGAGTTCATGGATAGGGCAGGGGAAAATCCTGATTCTATGGCAGATCTGTCACCGGGCATGACCGCCCAGGCTCCCCTTTCGCTGATGCAGCCCCCCGTTCCGCGACTGCGCGATGGCGTGGTGGGTCGCAATCAGCAGGCACTGTCTTGGCTTTCATGCTGGATGCAGGCTGCTGGCAGTAAGGCAGAAAGTAATGCAGAGAGTAGGGCAGGGGCAGTGGGAGAGCATGAGTCAAAGCCAGATACTCCCCCCGCGATGGAAAGACAGCTGGCCTCCGCCCTGAGCCTCATGCTCTGGGGCGCCTCGGGGGCAGGCAAGACCTTCTGGCTTCAGGCCTGGGCAGGGCAGCCGCCCTGCCATGCCGTTTTCGATCTTCGTCATCCGGCTGAGACCGAGTCCCTCATTGCGGCCATAGCCGAGCAGCAGCACAAGCGCCTTTGGATAATCGACAATATCGATGCCGCCTCGGTTGCAGCCCAGCAGGCGCTCTTTGCGCTTTTTATTCGTCTGCAGCAAGACCGGCTTGGCAGGAAAGGCCCGGATGATGTCACAGCATCGGAACTCTCCCGGGTCATTGCCACTGCCAGCGCGGCGCCTGCGCAGCTGAAAGAACAGCTGCGCGATGACCTGCGTACCCGTCTTGGGCAAGGGCTGGTATTCGAACTGCATGAACTCAGTGACACCGAAAAGGTCCAAGCCTTACGCGAGCGAGCCTTTCGACTGGGCTGGATGGCCTCCCCCACCGTAGTCGACTACGACCATTTGTTTGCCTACATGCTGGCGCGGCTGCCAAGGCAACTGGGTAAGCTCATGCAGCTCTTAGACGCCCTAGACGCGCGGGCGCTTTCCCTAAAACGGGCGGTCACCCTGCCCCTTATGCGCAGCCTCTTAGACGAGAACCTGAGTCTTTTTTGATGCCTGCAAACCTACGGAGTCTTACCCCAATGCCTAGCCAACCCACCCTGGCCCTATTTGACCTAGACCACACGCTGCTTCCCATGGACAGCGATGTGGCCTGGGCAGAGGAGCTCGTGCGTCGCGGGGTGGTGGATGCCGAATGGCACCGGCAGCGTAATGACCATTTCTTCGCCCAGTACAAGGCTGGCACTTTGGATATTGATGCATTCCTGGCCTTCCAGCTCGGCCCCCTGGCCGCCCATCCGCGGGGAACATTGGAAGCCTGGCGCGCGGAATTTTTTGCGCGAGAGATCGCTCCACGCGTCCTTCCGCAGGCCTTAGCCCTGGTAGACCGGCATCAGAAAGAAGGCGCGCTTTGCGCAATCGTGACCGCGACAAATGAGTTTATTACCGCGCCCATTGCTAAGGCATTCGGGGTGTCCCATTTAATCGCCACGCAGGTCGAGACCACCGAACAGGGGGAGTTCACCGGCAGGCCGCGCGGTCTTCCGAGTTTTCGGGAAGGAAAGGTAACCCGGGTGCAGCAGTGGCTTGCCACCATGGACCTAGGACTAGAGAGCTTCCATGCAAGCTACTTCTATAGCGACTCTGTCAACGACCTCCCGCTGCTGACCAAGGTAACCCATGCAGTGGCGGTTAACCCAGACGCACGATTAGCGCAGCATGCGCTGGAGATGGGCTGGCCCGTGGTCGACCTGTTCGCATCCAAGGACGCTGCCTGATACGCTCTGGCCTGTGATTAAAAAGCTTCTCCGCTCCCTCGCCCGGTTCGCCCCGGGCCATGCCAAGGGCCGCGGCCATGCGGGGGCCAGAGACCCGCATATTCATAAGGCAGCCCGGGTCGGGATTGACCGCAGAAACGTGTCAACAGGGGCTTTAAAGACCGTGGAAGGCCTTCAAAAGGCAGGCTTTAGGGCCTTTGTCGTGGGCGGGGCGGTGCGGGACCTGATGCTAGGAGTTCGCCCCAAAGACTTTGACGTTGCCACGGATGCCACCCCAGAGGAAGTGCAGCGCGTCTTTCGTCGGGCCCGCATTATTGGCAGGCGTTTTCGTCTGGTCCATGTCTTGTTTGGCCCCGAGACCATCGAGGTATCTACCTTTCGCGCTGCCAATGCGGAAAACCTCGAGACCGATGCCCATGGAAGGGTGTTGCGTGACAATACCTTTGGCGAGCAGCATGAGGACGCCGCGAGGCGCGACTTCACCATTAATGCCCTGTACTACGATCCCCTAAGCGACACGGTGCTGGACTATCACCATGGTGTGGAAGACCTGCAGGCAAAAACACTGCGCATGATCGGCGATCCCGCCCAGCGCTATCGCGAGGATCCGGTTCGGATGCTGCGGGTAGTGCGATTTGCCGCAAAGCTTGGGTTTAAGACAGACCCCAAGACGATCGCACCGGTCAGCGAACTAGCCGACCTGATCCACAATGTGCCCGATGCGCGGCTTTTTGATGAAATGATCAAGCTGCTGCAGTCCGGGCAGGCCTTCGCGGGAATTGGCCAGCTGCGGGCCCAGGGGCTGCACCATGGCTGCCTTCCCCTAGTAGACCTGGTCTTGGAGCCCGAGGGTTCCGAGGCCCAGCAGGCGCAGGCCCTTGCCTTTGTCAGACAGGCACTCGCGGACACAGACCGCAGAGTGCATGAGGGAAAGCCCATCTCCGTGGGCTTTCTCTTTGCCGCCCTTCTCTGGAGCCCAGTGCACTTGCGATGGCGGTCGCTGCAGACAAACGGTCTGAATCCCATCCCTGCACTCATTCAGGCAATCGACGAGGTGATCGCTCGCGAGCTGGATGCCCTGGCGATTCCGCGTCGCTATGTCTCCGATATTCGCGAGATATGGCTGCTGCAGCCACGCTTTGAAAAGCGTACGGGACAGACACCCTTTCGTCTGCTGGCACACCTGCGATTCCGGGCGGGCTACGACTTCTTGCTGCTGCGCGACAGGGTCGGCCAGACGCCTTCCGGGCTTGGCGAATGGTGGACAGAATTCATCGATGCTGACGACCTCGGGCGGGCATCGCTGATTGCCTCGATCAAAGACCAAGGCCCCCGCGCGGGCGGAAGCAATGCAGGCGGACGTAGTCGGGGGCGCCGAAGAGCCAGAGCGGTGTCTTCGGCATGAACCGCACTGTGGTGGCCTTCGGTGCCAACCTGCCGTTTCAGGGGCGGGCACCCTTTCTCACCTTTGCAGATGCCCTGGCAGTCCTGTGCGGGGCGGAGCCGCATAGGCTACGAGGCGTGGCGAGACTCTGGCGGTCTGCCCCCGTAGAGGCGCAGGGCCCCGATTTCTTCAATACAGCCGCCTGGATTGACACCCCCCTGTCGGCCGAAGCCTGGCTTGACCTGCTCTTAGAAACCGAGGCACGGTTTGGTCGTGTTCGGCCAGGCCTGCCGGGAACAGGCCATTTGCATAGGCCCGGGGGCCTTTCCGCAGCCCGCAGTCTAGACCTCGACCTCATCTGGTTTGAGGGGCAGCGTTCCGCCTCAGAGAGGCTCACTCTGCCCCATCCGCGCGCCGCAGAACGTGGTTTTGTACTCGGGCCCCTCTGCGACCTTCCAACGGAACTATTGCAAGACCTCCGTCTGCCCTGCCCACAGAACGGAGTGCCCGAAAGCGTGCAGACCCTTTGGGATGGCCTTCCGAGTGAGGCCCGCCAAGGCCTGGCAGCCATCGATGCCATGGGCGACTGGCAGACTACCCAGCCCAAGGAGACGGCTGTTGTCTGAGGCGCCGAGCTGGAGGCCTGATGGCTATCGGCTTGCGGCCGGAAGGCCTATGGTACGGCCGCCATGGACCGCACGGTTTCGGTCTATCGTCTTTGAAGGCCCTATTGGTGTTGGAAAAAGCTCGCTTGCGATGAAATTTGCCACGCGGTTTGGATACACCCCTTTGCTTGAGGCCCCGGATGAGAACCCTTTTTTAAGCCGGTTTTATCGCGACAGCGCCCGCTATGCGCTGCCCACACAATTGTTCTTTCTCTTTCAACGCATGGACCAGTTGCGCGAGGTATCGCAGCGGGACCTGTTTGAGGAACACCTGGTGAGTGACTTCATGATTGAGAAAGACCCGCTCTTTGCCGCACTCACCCTGTCTGAGGAGGAGCTGGGCCTGTACCAGAAGATCTATGAGTCATTGCGGCCACAGGCACCGATACCCGATCTCGTTGTCGTGCTGCAGGCCAGTGCAGAGCAGTTGTCCGATCGCATACGCCAGAGGGGTATTGACATGGAGCAGGGAATGTCGGAGGACTATCTGAGCCGTTTGTCCGAGGCCTATACCCAGTACTTTCATCGGTATGACGAGGCTCCCCTGCTCATCGTGAACACTGCCGCCTTAAACCCAATCGACAAAGAAGAGGACTTCGATGCGCTGGTAGCACAGATTTCCAGCCTCAAAGGCCGTCGCAGTTACTTTAACCTTATGCCATGAAGATTGTCCGCACGATTACAGAGCTTCGGAACCAGTTGCGGGGGCAGCTACGCACCTCGTTCGTTCCCACCATGGGTAATCTTCACCAGGGGCACCTCTCACTGATGCGAATTGCAGCCCAGCATGGGGACCCGGTGGTGGCCTCCATTTTTGTCAATCGACTACAGTTTGCACCCAACGAGGACTTCGACCAGTACCCCCGCACGCTGAAGGCCGATGCGGAAAAACTGGAGGCTGAAGGGGTCTATGTGCTCTTTGCGCCGGATGAGAAAGAGCTCTACCCAGAGCCGCAGGAGTTTCGCGTGCACCCCCCGGAAGACCTCGGAGATATTCTAGAAGGGGAGTTTCGGCCTGGGTTTTTTGTGGGTGTTACCACTGTGGTCTTGAAGCTCTTTCAGTGTGTCCAGCCTCAGGTGGCCGTCTTTGGCAAAAAAGACTACCAGCAGCAGATGATTGTTCGGCGCATGTGCCAGCAGTTTGCGCTGCCAACACAGATTATCTCTGCAGAAACCGTTCGGGATACCGATGGCCTCGCCTTGTCGTCTCGCAACGGTTATCTGAACGAGGCCGAACGCAATGAGGCGCCATGGCTCCACAAGACTCTGCAGAGCCTTCGCAGTCGCGTTATCTCGGGCCGCGCCACACAGAGTCTTAGCCCAGCAGAGGTCTTGGAAATGGAGAATGCTGCCTGCGGCGCCCTTAGGCACCGTAGATGGGTTCCTGACTACGTCAGTGTTCGCAAGCGGGCAAACCTGAAGCCCGCCTCGGCATCAGAACTACGGGCTCAGGAACCCCTGGTGATTGTTGCGGCCGCCAGACTAGGACAGACTAGGCTTATTGACAATCTTGAGGTCTAAGGCCGCAGTCGCCGTGGTTAGCGAATCAGTACCGCGACGATAAAACTGACCAGAAACACCACCCCCATCGTGAGAAGCAGGGGGCGGCTTGTCTTGGGCTTATCGGTATTCACTTGAGCACTCTCTGAAGCAGTTTGCCCATCTCGGAGGGGTTCTTGGTGGTGCGGATTCCGCAGGCCTCCATGATCTCAAGCTTGGCCTGGGCAGTATCAGCCCCGCCCGAAATGAGCGCGCCAGCATGCCCCATGCGCTTACCCGGAGGCGCAGTCACACCGGCAATAAAGCCCACCACGGGCTTTTTCATATTGTCCTTTGCCCACTGCGCGGCATTGACCTCGTCAGGCCCGCCGATCTCTCCGATCATGATCACTGCATCGGTGTCGGGGTCGTCATTAAACATTTTGAGAATGTCGATGTGCTTGAGCCCATTGATAGGATCGCCGCCGATGCCTACCGCTGAGGACTGGCCCAGGCCGAGTTCGGTAACCTGACCAACAGCCTCATAGGTGAGCGTGCCCGACCGCGACACGATGCCGATACGGCCCTTACGATGAATATGGCCCGGCATGATGCCGATCTTGATTTCATCGGGTGTGATGAGGCCCGGGCAGTTTGGGCCCAACAACAAGGTTTTTTTGCCCTCGGCCTTCATGCGGTTACGCACTACCATCATGTCTCGTACCGGGATTCCTTCGGTGATACAGATCGCCAGGTCTAGGTCGGCCTCTACGGCCTCCCATATGGCGTCTGCAGCCCCCGCCGGTGGTACATAGATAACGGACACCGTAGCCCCGGTAGCCTTCTTCGCGTCACGCACCGACGCGTAAATGGGAATTCCCTCGAAGTCCTCGCCCGCCTTCTTTGGGTTAACGCCAGCGACCAAGCAGTTTTTGCCATTGGCGTAGTCGCGACACATACGTGTGTGAAACTGGCCGGTTTTTCCGGTAATGCCCTGGGTAATAACCTTCGTATTTTTATTGATGAGAATAGACATAGGGCTCCCCGGTTACTGAACAGCCGCCACCACTTTTTGGGCGGCTTCGGCCATGGTGTCGGCTGCGATGATTGGAAGGCCGGAATCGGCCAGTATTTTTTTGCCCAGGTCTTCGTTGGTGCCCTTCATTCGGACAACCAAAGGAACCTTTAAGCCCACCGCCTTAGATGCAGTGATGACGCCCTCGGCAATAACGTCGCATCGCATAATGCCCCCGAAGATATTCACGAGAATCGCTTTTACCTTGGGGTTGGACAGCATGATTTTGAAAGCCTCTGTTACTTTCTCGGCCGAGGCCCCACCGCCCACATCGAGAAAATTTGCGGGCTCAGCACCAAAGAGCTTTATGGTGTCCATGGTGGCCATGGCAAGACCCGCACCATTTACCAGACACCCAATATTGCCATCGAGTTGAATGTAGGCAAGGTCGAATTTGCTGGCCTCGATCTCGGCGGGATCTTCTTCGTCGAGGTCACGCATTGCAACGATTTCAGGATGCCGATAGAGCGCGTTGGAGTCGAAGTTCCATTTGGCATCAAGCGCAATCACCTTGCCATCACCGGTGAGAATCAGGGGGTTGATTTCTGCAAGAGAGGCATCGGTTTCCCAGAATGCCTTGTAAAGCCCTTGGAGGATCACCCGGGCCTGGGCCAGAGACCCGGCGGGCACGCCAATTTTGGTGGCCAGGCCGTCAGCGTCGGCGTCGGTAAGACCGGTTGCGGGATCAACGAACACCTTGTGGATCTTTTCAGGGTGGCTATGGGCCACCGCTTCTATGTCCATGCCGCCTTCAGATGAGCCCATGACACAGACTTTTTGGGTTACCCGGTCGGTGACCACGGCAACGTAGAGTTCTTTTTTAATGTCGGCGCCTTCCTCGATCAGCAGCCGCCGTACCTTTTGGCCGTCAGGGCCAGTCTGGTGGGTCTTGAGCTGCATACCCAGAATTTGACTGGCGTAGGCTTTTACGTCGTCTAAGGACTTGGCCACCTTAACGCCGCCGCCCTTGCCGCGACCCCCGGCATGAATCTGCGCCTTTACGACCCAGACTGAGCCTCCCAGGCTTTTGGCGGCTGCCACTGCCTCGTCAACAGTAAAGCACGCAGTACACCTTGGCACTGCCACACCGTACCTGCGCAAGATCTCCTTGCCTTGATATTCGTGAATTTTCATTGCGCGCAACTCCCTAATTTTTATTGGGGAATGTTAGCACGCAGGGGTTTCGATGACGGCTATCGGGGCAGTTATTGGCAATGGTCTGCCGAGAAACTCTGAGCGGCGATTCGAAAATAGGTCTCAGCCGTAAAGCCACGGGCCAGCATAAAACGCAGTTGCTGCGCCTTTTCTTTTTCGGTTTGAGGTGGCTGGCCGAAACGGCGCTGCCAGGCATGCAGCGCCCGATCGAATTCGGAAGACCTCAGACGCTGAGCCTCTTGGCGAACGAGCTCTGCAGGAACACCGTGATGCTGCAGCTCGGCCAGGATGCGTGCGGTTCCGTATTTGCTTTCGCGCTGCCGCACCCGTGACTCGACAAAGCGATGGCTGGAAAGGAGATTTTTGGCTTCGAGTTCGTTGAGCAGCTCGGTAAGCGCTGCCTCTGAGTCGGCATGGGTAGCAAGTTTTCGGGCAAGCTCGGTACGACTATGCTCACGACGGGCCAGGGCGGCAATGGCCCTGGCCCTAAGAGAGATGGGCTTAGCAGGCATAGCAAGGGGGCGTAAGGGCTGTCAGACTTGCGGGCTGGCAGGTTTATCGGCTGACAGACTTGCGGACTATTGGAGCTCAGCCCCGTGACCAGCTAGCAGCCTTTGGCGGCCTTGAGCAGTCTTGAGCAAACCTTAGCCAATCAATGTTAGGCAGCCTCTGCCTTACCGCCGTCTTTGCCCTCTTTGGGAGCCTTTTCGGCCTTTTCGACTTTTTCAGGCTTGTCTTCCTTAACGACCTTGAGCTTTGCCGGCTCGGGCCGCAGGGCGACGCCAAAGTGGCTACGGATTTTGTTTTCGATCTCGATGGCTAGAGCCGGGTTCTGGCGCAGGAAGTCGCGGCTGTTGTCTTTGCCCTGGCCGATACGATCGCCGTTGTAGCTGTACCAGGCGCCCGACTTTTCGATGACATCGGAGGCAGCCCCCAGGTCGATGATTTCGCCCTCGCGCGAGATACCCTCTCCGTAGAGAATATCGAACTCGGCCTGCTTGAAGGGAGGCGCCACCTTGTTTTTTACGACCTTTACCTTGGTCTCGGAGCCAATTACCTCCTCGCCTTTTTTGAGAGACCCGACCCGGCGGATATCGAGCCGCACCGAGGCGTAAAACTTTAGGGCGTTGCCCCCCGTTGTGGTTTCAGGGCTGCCGAACATCACCCCGATCTTCATGCGAATCTGGTTGATGAAGATCACCATGGTATTGGTTCTATTAATGGTGCCGGTAAGTTTGCGCAGGGCCTGAGACATGAGACGGGCCTGTAGCCCGGGCAGGGAGTCGCCCATGTCGCCTTCGATTTCGGCACGCGGTGTGAGAGCGGCGACAGAATCGACCACGATGAGATCGACCGAGCCAGACCGCACCAGGGCATCGACGATTTCGAGCGCCTGCTCGCCAGTATCGGGCTGGGAAATGAGCAGGTCGGTAAGGTCGACCCCCAGCTTCTGGGCGTACTGGGTATCGAGGGCGTGCTCGGCATCGACAAAGGCGCATGTGCCGCCAAGCTTTTGCATTTCGGCAATGACCTGAAGGGTAAGCGTGGTTTTACCCGAAGACTCAGGGCCGTAGATTTCGACCACACGACCCCGAGGCAGACCGCCCACACCCAGGGCGATATCGAGACCCAATGAGCCCGTGGATACGGTTTGAATGTCGGGAGCGGCTTCGTTTTCGCCAAGCCGCATGATGGAGCCTTTGCCAAACTGCTTTTCGATCTGGGCTATTGCAGCGGCAAGCGCCTTCTGGCGCTCTGCACGGTTTTTGGTAGTTGCGTCTTCCATAAATTCCCCTTGGTAATGGTGCGTTTAAATATACTGTATAAAAAAACAGTTTGCAAGGGTCTAACCGAGGTCTTTCCCTGCCCCTAGCGTAGTGGCGGCTCGCCCTCCCCGGGGATCATGCAGACGGCCGAATTAGCCCCCAGGCAAGGCGCTGCAAAGACCACCAGGCAGCCTGTCTTTGGATCGCCTGCCGATCGCCAGAAAAGATGCAGGCCTCTTGGTACGCAGGCTGGTTGGGAAATTCCCAGCCAAACCAGACTAAGCCCAGCGGCTTTTCGGGAGACCCCCCTGTCGGGCCAGCAACCCCAGTAATAGCGCCCGTGGCCCAACCTTTACACAGATGATGCTGATGGGTACGCATCAGCGTGTGCTGCAGCCCGTTAGCCATCGCCTGGGCTACCGGACGACTGACTGCCCCATAGGTAGCCAGCAGTTCTTCCGAGACGCCCAGAACGGCCGACTTAAGGGCATTGGAATAGCTCACGATGCCGCCTTCAAACCAATGGCTTGACCCCGGCACTGCGGTAACCCAAGAGGCGGCAAGCCCCCCGGTACACGACTCCGCAAGCCCCAGCCGAATGCCAGAGACCTGCGCAAGGCCTCCGAGCGTTAGGCCAAGGGTTAAAGCCGCGCGCTCGGACACCCGAAAAAAAGGAACGCAATGCCAACTGGAGTCGTCAGTCATTGGGGCCCCGTGTTTCGCCCTAGAACCTGGGACCAGGGCCGGCTCAGACAAAAAAGCCCAGGCGAAAGAGTATCGCAAGGGCAAATAAGGTCATGCCGGCGGCCACAAGGTCGTCGGCCATAACGCCCCAGCCGGATTTCATGGTGCGGTCTATCCATCGAATCGGGGGGGGCTTGGCAATATCGAAGAGACGAAACAGGGCAAAGGCCCACAGGCTAAGCCAGAAAAAATTCGGCGCTGCAACCAGGCCGTTGGTTCCGAGCACCAGCCCGGGGTCGGCGGGGCGAGGCAGAAAGGCAAGCACGAGCCAGAAGGCAACGATCTCATCGACCACAATACTGGAGTGATCAGAAACGCCCAGGGCCGCAGCCGTTCGGCTGCTCGCCCAGACACCGAGTGGCAGGCTGACGGCAATCACTAGCCAGATGAACCAGGCCTGAAACAGGAAGTCCATCACCACAAAACTCATCCAGGCCCAGAGCGTGCCAGCGGTACCTGGTCCGAATGGGGTAAGGCCTGAGCCAGCCCCCAAGGCAACAAAATGAGCAGGATGCCGCAGGAAAAGAGATGCGGGCAGAATGGGGGTCGAGGGGGAAGGAACAGCAGCGCTCATATCTGGGCAGCAAAGTGATCAAACCCGCCGCGGGGCCTCTGATCCTGAGAAACCGGCAGCCCCGCATGGTCACACCAGACCACGGGGTCGCTATCGGAATAGGGGTCGTGCGAAGACTGCTCAGAAACCCGGCCAATGGGTGTCAGGGCAAGGCTCAGGTGGCCAGAGATTTCGGCAATGGCGGCGCTGGCCGATTCGGGCGCTGCGAACACCAGTTCATACTCGTCGCCACTACTTGCGGCATTTTGACAGGCCTGGTGAATGTCGAACTGGCCCGCTGCTATGGCCGCCTGCGGCAGACTGCCCAGGCAAGAAGACAAGGCAGGCAGAACAGCCTGGACCTGCAGGTGCAGGCCTGACCGCCTTCTGCTCTCTATCACTAGGTGGGCAAGTTCACACGACAGGCCATCGGAGACATCGATTGCAGCATGGGCTATTCCCCGCAGGGCCCGTCCCAGAGAGACACGGGGCTCTGGCCAGAGCAGCTTGCGGGCGGGGGTGTGCGTGCGCACCGCATGTTCGCCATCCCCCAGGTCGCCTGAGACCCAGATACAGTCGCCAGGCATAAGGCCGTCACGCCGAAGCGCCTGCCCCTGGGGGACCAGCCCCAGCGCCGTCACTGAAAAGGATTCCGGGCTGGAGGGATCTGCCCCCAGGCTAACCGTATCGCCCCCGACGAGGTCGATATGAAAACGGGATGTCAGATCGGACATGCCCTTCATAAAGGCCGCCAGCCAGGCTGCCCGCAGCGTGCGCACCGAGACCGACAGGGTAAAGGCCCACGGATCCGCCCCCATAGCGGCGAGGTCTGACAGGTTTACCGCAAGAACCTTATGCCCTAGGGCCTGGGGGTCAACGTCGGGCCAGTAATGCCGGCCCTCTACCAAGGTGTCGGTGGTCATGACCACCTGATGGCCTGGCGGCACGGGTGCGAGAATGGCAGCATCATCACCAATGCCGAGGGCCAGGGGATGGTCTAAGGCGTTCGCCTTTGGGCAGGCATCTCGAAAAAACTGTTCGATAAGTCCGAACTCACCCATGGGCAGGTTCGTGCGGCCGCAGTACCGGCCAGAGCCGGTCGAGTACGCCATTAATGTAGCGATGCCCCTCGTTGCCGCCGAGGGACTTTGCCAGTTCAACCGCCTCATTGATCACCACCCGATACGGCACCTCGGGATGGGCCGCGAGCTCGTAGCTCGCCAGAAGCAGGATGGCATGCTCAACCGGGGAGATCTGGGCAAGCGGCCTATCGCACTGCGACCCAAAACGCTCTCGCAGGGCATCGGCCTGTCTGGCCGCCCCCAGAAAGCAGTCCTGAAAATAGCCGGCATCGCAGTCGGGAAAGTCCTCAGACTCGCGCAGAAAGGCCTCAATGGCCCCGAGCTCCTGCCCCGTGAGCAGCCACTGGTAGAGCGCCTGTACGGCAATTAAACGAGACAGCCGACGCGTGCTGCGGCGACGTGGGTCAGTCCGGGTCATTGTCTTCGCCCAACTGGGCATCAATGGCAAGCAGTAGGTTAGCCATTTCGACGGCCACCTGAGCAGCCTCTCGCCCCTTGACTGGGGCACGCTCCTCGGCCTGGGCGTCGGTCTCGGTGGTGAGAATGGCGTTGGCCACGGGAATATGGAACTCCTGCCCCACCCGCGAGACTCCCGCGGCAGACTCCTGGCAGACAAGTTCGAAATGGTAGGTCTCGCCGCGAATAACGGCCCCAAGCGCTACCAGGGCATCAAACTGGCCGGTCTCGGCAAGCTGCTCGAGCGCCAGGGGAATCTCAAGCGCCCCGGGCACTGACACACAGACCACGTCTTCGGACAGCACCCCGCAGGCATACAGCTCTGAAAGACAGGCTTCCTCAAGAGCCTCGGTGATCTCAGGGTTGAACCGGGAGACCACAAGCCCGATCCGCAGCTCGGTGCCATCGAGGTTAGGGTCGAATCGGAGTTCAGGCATGGTTGGGGTTCCTCCCTAAGGGCTGATAACCAGTGACTTCCAGACCAAATCCCGCCATGCTGGGCATCTTGCGTGGCTTAGCCAAGAGGCACATGCGGCCAACCCCGAGGCTCTTCAGAATAGTGGCGCCCAGGCCGTAGGTGCGCAAGGCCTGACTTGAGGCGGGCGACGGAGGAACCGCCGAGGTGCGCTCTCCCCTGAGTTGGGCAAAGTAGGTAGCGGGTGACGGGGCACAGTTAAGCATCACCAGCACCCCCGTGCCGCGCGCTGCGATGGCCTGCACCGCCGCACCAATCGACCAGCTATGCCAACTGGCCATCGCGGGGCTCTGCATGTTGATCCAGTCGAGCAGGCTTGTGGGCTCATGCACGCGCACCAGGGTGTCGGTCTCTGGGCTGGGGCTTCCCAGCACCAATGCCAGATGCGGCTGGCCTACTGCACGATCTGTAAATGCATGGAGCTGCCATTGCCTGTCTAAAAGACGCACCGTATGCAAAGCCACCTGCTCCACGAGGCTCTCGTGGGCACTGCGGTGGGCAATCAGATCGGCAATGGTTCCGAGCTTCAGACCATGCTGTGCGGCAAACGGCAGCAGGTCTGAGAGCCTCGCCATGGAGCCATCGTCATTGAGGATCTCGCAGATCACCGAGGCCGGAGCCCGCCCTGCCAGTAAGGCAAGGTCGCAGCCGGCCTCGGTATGGCCGGCACGCGCCAGTACACCCCCGGGCTGGGCCATTAAGGGAAAGATATGGCCTGGCTGCACCAGGTCGGAGGGCTGGGCGTTGGGCGCTACGGCTGCCTGCACGGTACGGGCACGGTCGGCCGCGCTGATTCCGGTTGTTACGCCCTGGGCAGCCTCAATCGAGACAGTAAATGCCGTTCCGTGGGAAGACCGGTTCTGGTTCACCATGAGGGGAAGACTGAGCTGTCGGCAGCGTGCCTCGGTAAGCGTGAGACAGATAAGCCCTCGGCCGTATCGCGCCATAAAGTTAATGGCCTCAGGGGTGATGGCATCGGCCGCCATGACGAGGTCGCCCTCGTTCTCACGATCTTCATCGTCGACGAGCACCACCATGCGGCCCGCCCGAATCTCGCTAATGAGCTCTTCTGCCGAGGCCAGCGACTGCCCAGCGGCGCTCGGTAACGATGGTGCGTTCACGCCCCTGCCCCCTCCTGGGCCAGCCGACCCGCGTCGCGCCAGGTTTGTAACACCCGCGCCACCTGCCGTGCAATGGGATCGACCTCGACATTGACCCGATCGCCAGGCCTGAGAAACTGCAGAACCGTATGGCTCCAGGTATGCGGAATGAGGTTGATATCCAGCTGCGGGCCCCGCAGGGTGTCGCATACGCGATTGACGGTGAGGCTTACCCCATGAATAGCAATTGATCCCTTTTCAGTCACGAAGGCAGAAAGATCGGGAGGCAGCCGGACGACCAGATGTACCGACTCATCCACCGGCTGCACCGAGACCACGGCGCCCGTGGCATCGACATGGCCCGAGACCATATGGCCACCAAGCCTATCGCCCAGGCGCATCGCCTTCTCGAGGTTCACCGGGCCAGGCTGATCAAGGCCCACGGTGCGTGCAAGGCTCTCTCGCGAGACGTCCACAGCAAACCCCTCGTAATCTGGCTCCAACACCGTCATACAGGCACCGTTCACAGCGATTGAGTCACCCACCCGGACATCGCTCGCGTCGAGGCCACCCCAGCGGATGCCCAGCCGAAGGCCCTGGGCATCGGAATACTCGGATGCCTTCTGCGGGGCAAGCTGCGACTGCGGCATGACGGTGGCAATCTCGCCTATGGCCTGGACGATTCCTGTAAACATAACCGGCAGTGTACTGATTCAGAGGCCAAGCCGAAGTCTCAGGCCGTCCCCGAGAGGTACGGACTCAAGCAGCTTCCAACGGGGCGCCTCTGCGGGCGTCTGAGGACTGCTCAGACCGGCAATCAGGGGAAGCCCCTCGCCCAGAAACACCGGCGCGGTGTAGAGCAGGATTTCATCGATCAGTCCTTCGTTAAAAAACTGACCCACCAGCCCGGGGCCAGCCTCAAGGTGAAGCTCGTTTACCTCATGCCATGCCAGCTGCCGCAGAAGGTCGTGCAGGTCAAGGCGCCGATGTCGTTGCCGGGCACCATCGGGCAGAACCTCGGAGGGCTTGACATGCAGAAAACAGACGCCTCGGGCCGCCAGCCGCTGCCCAACCGGACTGGCTGCCGTTGTCTCGGGAGGCACACCCGTAGCGATCCAGGCATGCGGCAGGGAAAAAAATTCCGCATCGGGATTAGCATTCAGGCCGGGATCGAGAAGCAGACGGTGCGGGGGCCGAGGGGTCTGCACAGCACGCACCGTGAGCCGGGGCTGATCTTTGAGAAAGGTTCCCATCCCGGTAGCCACCATACAGGCCTGTGCCCGCCAGTGGTGGCCATCGTCCCGCGCCTCTGGGCTGGTGATCCACTGGCTCGCCCCAGAGGGCAGGGCCACGCGACCATCGAGCGATCCGGCAAGTTTGACACGCACCCAGGGGCGGCCCCGGGTCATGCGACTGATAAACCCGCGATTGAGCGCCTGGGCCTCCTGGGCCAGGAGGCCGCAGCGCACTTCGACGCCAGCCTCCCGCAGTCGCGCCAGGCCCGCACCACTGACCCGAGGGTTGGGGTCTTCCATCGCCACCACCACCGAGGCGATTCCTGCCTGGACCAAGGCCTGCGTGCAGGGGCCGGTTCGGCCAATGTGGTTGCAAGGCTCAAGTGTGATGTAGGCCGTCGCCCCCCTGGCCAGCTCCCCGGCGGCACGCAGGGCATGCACCTCGGCATGTGGCTGGCCAGCCATGAGATGAGCGCCCTTGCCAACCACCCTTCCCTCGCGCACGATCAGGCAGCCCACGCGCGGATTCGGCGCGGTGGAATACAGCCCCTGGCCGGCAAGATCAATCGCGGCCCGCATCCATTGGATATCGTTGTCAGAGAACACTGGGGAAGAAGATAGTCAGAGGGTTAGGATTCGCTTCGTTTACGAGAACTTCCCCTGCGCCGCGGGCCCACTTCGGCAAGCAGGGCCTGAAACTCAGAAATATCTTCAAAGCTTCGGTAGACCGAGGCAAACCGTACATAAGCCACCTTATCAAGCCGCTTGAGCGCCTTCATTACCAGCTCACCGATGAACTGCGAGCTGACCTCGCGCTCGCCGCCTGCGGAGAGCTGCTCCTCGATGCTACGAACGGCCTGTTCGAGCACGTCAGACGGCACTGGCCGTTTGCGCAGGGCCAGCGCCATGCTTGCACGCAGCTTTACGGAATCGAAGTCATGCCGTGAGCCATCTTTTTTCACCACAACGGGCAGAGAGAGTTCGATCTTCTCCAGCGTCTTAAACCGCCGATCACAGGCCAGACACCGGCGTCTACGCCGGATCTCCAGGCCATCTTCCGACATGCGGGTATCGGTTACCTGGGTATCGAAAGACCCGCAGGCCGGACAGCGCATGGATTAGAGGGCCGCGAGAAGGGCTAGGGGCGGTGCAGACATTACAGGGCTGGTACAGGGCTTACAGGGCTTAACGGTAGACGGGAAAAGCTGCTGTGAGCCCCTGCACCTTCTCGCGCACCCGGCCCAGAACGGCGGCGTCTTCAGGCGCCTCGAGGACATCGGCAATCAGGTTGCCCACCTGGGTCATTTCGGCGGGGCCAAAGCCGCGCGTGGTGCAGGCCGGTGTACCAAGACGGATGCCGCTGGTGACGAACGGCTTTTCGGGGTCGTTGGGAATGGCGTTTTTGTTCACCGTGATATGGGCCTGACCGAGTGCCGCCTCTGCGGCTTTGCCGGTGATTTTTTTGGTGCGCAGGTCTACCAGCATGAGATGGCTTTCGGTACGACCCGACACGATACGCAGGCCTCGGCCCACCAAGGCGGTCGCAAGCGCCTGGGCATTGTCGATAATCTTCTGGCCGTAGGCCTTGAACTCAGGCCTGAGCGCCTCGCCAAAGGCCACCGCCTTCGCGGCAATTACATGCATGAGTGGGCCACCCTGAATGCCAGGGAAGATGGCGCTATTGATGGCTTTCTCATGCTCGGCCTTCATAAGGATAATGCCGCCCCTTGGCCCCCTGAGGCTCTTATGGGTGGTAGAGGTGACGACATCGGCATGGGGCACCGGGTTGGGATAGACGCCCGCGGCAATCAGGCCCGAGTAGTGGGCCATATCGACCATAAAGACCGCGCCGATTTCCTTGGCCACCCGGGCAAACCGGGCCCAGTCGGTTTTCAGGGAATAGGCTGAGGCGCCCGCTATCAAAAGCTTAGGCCGGTGCTCGCGGGCAAGCGACTCCATGCGGTCGTAGTCGATCTCCTCGTTGGCATTCAGGCCATAGGGCACCACCTTAAACCACTTACCCGAGAGGTTGAGCGGCATGCCATGGGTGAGGTGCCCCCCCTCGGCCAAGGAGAGCCCCATGATGGTGTCGCCCGGGTTTAAAAAGGCGAGAAATACCGCAGTATTAGCCTGGGCACCAGAGTGGGCCTGCACATTAGCAGCCTCGGCACCGTAGAGCTGCCTGAGCCGATCGATCGCCAGTTGCTCGACGACATCGACATGTTCGCAGCCTCCGTAATAACGCTTGCCGGGATAGCCCTCTGCATATTTATTGGTGAGCTGAGAGCCTTGCGCGGCCATAACGGCCGGACTGGCGTAGTTCTCGGAGGCGATGAGCTCGATATGCGCTTCCTGACGACGATTTTCGGCGGCAATTGCGGCGGCAACCTCGGGATCGGTCTGGGCAAAGGTCTGTTGAAGGGAAAACATAAGCGTCCTGTATCAAGAAGAAATCGATGAGGCCACGGAGGCTTGGGGAATGGCGCGGTTCGCGCTGACGGGCCGCCGCTGGGAGACCTGCAGAAGCGCCCAGAGAAACCAGAGCAGCCCAAAAATAAGGTGGGCCGCAAGCAGATGCACCGGCTGGGCTACCCGAGGGAATCCCAGGTAATTGAGAGAGGCTCCAAGCAGCATTTCAAAGACGACGAGCCAGAAAAGAATGTGCAGGGCCGGACCGGCAGAGGAATGCCGAAGGGGGCTCTGGTAAACGCGCCACAAAAGCCAGCCGCAGAGCCCCAGGATTACCCAGGAAAAAGACCGGTGTACATAAAAGATCCATGGAACGGCATCGATCCACTGGTCGCGGTTTAAGTCGGTGGCAAAACGAGAGATGAGGTCAACGCTTTCGCGGATTTGTATGCCCAGGAAGATCTGCACCGTTAGGGCAAAAAGGGTCCACAGCACCAGCGTCTTGAACCAGCCCGGAAGCTGCCTGAGCCCGTTGGTGGGCTCAGGGCCCCCTAGGGACGGCGCCCAGGCTCGTACGGCGGCATAGATCAGAAACATCTGGACAAAAAATGCCAGCAGCATGTGCATGGAGATCATGACGGGCCGAAGGTTACTGGCAACCACCTGTGACCCGATCCAGCCATTGAGCCCCACAAAGAAAAACCCACCGAAGGCTGACCAAAAAACGGCAGGATCGACACGGCGATAGGGCCAGGACGCCACTACAGTAGCCATTACCAACAGTCCAATAACCACACCCACCAAGCGGTTCACATACTCCGTCCAGGTCTTCACCGGATCGAAATCAGCTGTGTCGTAGCCGCGATCGGCATAAGTGACCCGCCAGTCAGGCGGCAGTTGCGCCTCTGAGGTGGGCGGAATGAACTGGCCAAAGCAGAGAGGCCAGTCAGGGCAGCCCATACCGGCGCCCGAGGCACGCACGGTTCCGCCAACCAGAATAAGAAAATAGACCGCTGCAATGGTAACCATGGCAAGGCCAAGAAAACGCCATTTCTGGAGCTCTGAGACCTCACATTGGGGCATATTGGTCATAAGCACTGGGGCCTGTCTTAGAAAAACTTTGTGAGCGCTGCATCGCCCACGCGGTTGGAAATACGTTAGAGAGAATGGACTCGTACCTTAGCAAAACGGCGCTTGCCCACCTGTAGCACATAGACTCCGGGGTGAAGGGCTTGGGTGCGGTCGGAGACCTTCTCGCCGTCAATGCGGACCCCACCCTGCTCGATACTGCGCACCGCCTCGCTCGATGAGGGCACCAGCCCAGCCTGCCGTAGCGCCTGAACGATCACCACCGGGCCCTTGCCCAGGCTCTGTTCCACCAGATCATCGGGGATCTCCCCTTGCTTGAACCGGGCCTCGAAGTCGGCCAACGCCCCCTCGGCGGCGCTTCGGGAGTGAAACCGTTCAACAATTTCAAGCGCAAGGTCTACCTTGATATCACGGGGATTACGCCCGGCCGCTGCCTCGGCTTTTAGGGCATCGATCTGCGACAGTGGCCGAAACGAGAGCAGCAGAAAGTACTTCCACATCAGCTCATCTGAGATCGACATGAGCTTGCCAAACATCTCGGCTGCGGTATCGGTGATGCCCACATAGTTACCCTTGCTCTTGCTCATCTTCTCGACCCCATCGAGGCCCTCCAGCAAGGGCATTGTGAGCACGCACTGGGGCTGCAGGCCTGCGGCCCGCTGCAGCTCTCGGCCCATGAGCAGGTTGAACTTCTGGTCGGTGCCGCCAAGTTCAAGATCTGCCTGCAAGGCCACCGAGTCATAGCCCTGCAAGAGCGGATAGAGCAGTTCGTGCACGGAGATGGGCGTGCCTGCCTTATACCGCTTGGTGAAGTCGTCGCGCTCGAGCATGCGGGCCACGGTGGACTGGGCAGCAAGCTTGATCATGCCGTGAGCACCAAGGGGTTCGCACCATTCGGAGTTCTTACGTATCTCTGTCTTTTCAGGGTCTAAGATGAGGCTTGCCTGCCGAAAATAGGTCTGGGCATTAGCGGCAATTTCTTCCGGAAGCAGGGGCGGACGGGTGGAGTTACGCCCGGTAGGGTCTCCGATAAGCGCGGTGAAGTCCCCAATCAAGAAGATCACCTGGTGCCCCAGGTCTTGCAACTGCCTGAGCTTATTTAGAACCACGGTATGGCCAAGGTGCAGGTCTGGCGCTGTGGGATCAAGGCCGAGCTTCACCCTAAGCGGGGTCCCGGTGCTGGCCGACCGGGCCAGTTTTGCTTCAAGCTCATCCTCAACCAGGATTTCTTCGCTTCCGCGGCGAATCACGGCCATTGACGAAGCAACGCGTTCCCGCACGCCTGCGGGGATATCAGCTGAATCGGCAAATGGCTTTGTCATGGAAGGCTTTGATTGAAAAGGCTACAATTTTAAGGCTATGCGCCTTCAAACGCTCAGACTCTGGACCTTTGGCACTGCGGGATTTGGACTGGTGATGGTGGTGATCACCAGCCTTGGCATCTCGGCAGTAACAGAAGCAGAATCCAAAATGCTCAGCACGCCTATTGTGCAGGAGCTTCCCGCGCCTATGTTGCAAGACCAGCTTGAGGCCCTGGCAAGCCACGGCCTCGAGCTCGCCCGCGAAGACGAGGTGCGCAAAGACGACACGATTGCCCGGCTCTTTGAGCGTCTGGGCGTTGATGACCGGGATGCCCTGGGGTATTTTATGGCTGATCGCGCCCGGCTACAGGTGCTGCGGGCAAATATTGGCAAAACTGCGCTGGTGCACACAGACCTCAACGGCGCCCTACTGCGGCTTCAGCTTATGGACGGGCTGGACGCCTGGGTCATGGAGCGCACCGGTCAGGGCCAGTTCTCCACCCGCACGGGCAAGCTTGGAGCAGAGATACAGACAGAGCATCGCTCTGTCCTGGTGGGCGAATCGTTCTTTGGCGCAATGGACCAAGCGGGGGTGCCCAATGCCATCACAGAAGATGTGGTGAACCTCTTTGAATCAGACCTCGACTTTCGGCGTCAGGTGAAGCCTGGGGACAAGGTGCGGGTAATCTACGAGAACCATAAAGTAGCAGGCAGAGAGATAGGCGACTACCGCCTCATCGCAGTGCGGTTCGAGGCCTCAGGCACGCCCTATGAGGCGCTCTTCTTCAACCCGCAGGGCACGGCCCGCGGAAACTACTATGACGCAGAAGGTAAATCGGTAAAGCGGGGATTTCTGGCAGCGCCCCTACGGTTTACCCGAATCAGCTCAAGCTTTGCGCGGTACCGGCTGCACCCCCTCTTTGGCGATCCCCGTGCCCATCAGGGGGTGGACTATGCAGCGCCCATTGGAACTCCCGTGCGTTCGGTGGCTGATGGCGTGATAACCAACCGGGGCTGGAACGGCGGCTACGGCAATGCCATCGAGATACAACACAATGCCCGGTACAGCACCTACTACGCCCATCTCTCAAATTTCGCCGCAGGCATGATCGCAGGGCGAGAGGTTCGGATGGGCGAGGTAATTGGCTATGTGGGTGCGACCGGCTGGGCTACCGGCCCACACCTGCATTACGAGTTCCGGGTGCAAGGCAGGTCCATCGACCCCATTCGCATTGCCCAGGAGAATCCCCAGGTGCCGAGTCTTACGGGTGAGGCCTTATCCCGATTCCTGGTGGTTGCCGAAGACCTGCGCAAGCGACTTACTCTTCTAGACAGCGTGAATACGGCAGAAGCAGTACAAACCGCACCGGCCGGCCTGCCGCCCGCCAACCGCACGCCCACCACCTTAGCCGCCCGGCGTTAGCAGCTCTGGCCCCCAAACCTTTACTGAGCCGCCTTGTCAGGCCAGCCTGAGTCCTCTCGCTTGTACGCCGGGGTGATGACCGGCACCAGCCTAGACGGAATCGACCTGGGGCTGATTCGTGTTACGGCGGGGCGGGCAGAGAGGCTTGACTTTGCCCAGGCAGAGCTGCCCGCACGGCTACGGCAGATATTTGCAGAGCTCCACGACCCCGAGATGCCTGCAGCGCTCTTGCGCGCCGCAGAAGCTGGCATTGCCCTGGCGCGCGAAATCTCGGTCTTGGTGGCAAGCCGTCGAGAGCGCTGGAAAGGCTGGGGGCCGGTACAGGCAATCGGCGTGCATGGCCAGACGGTCGTCCATCGGCCCGAACGGGGTGTATCGATTCAGGTCAATGCCCCGGCATGGATCGCCGAGCAGACGGGTATCGACGTGGTCTCCGACTTTCGCAGCCGAGACATTGCAGCAGGCGGCCAGGGTGCGCCTCTGGTTCCCCTGTTCCACGAGGTCATGACCCGTTCGGTGGGTGAGGCCGCCGTGGCAGTGATCAACCTCGGCGGAATTGCCAATATCAGTCTGATTCGAAGGGAGCCAGCGGCGTCGCCGGCGCAGGTCTCGGGCTTTGACACGGGGCCGGCCAATATGCTGCTCGACTACTGGGCCCAGAAGAATCTTGGCAGGCCGTTTGATGAGAACGGCCAGTTGGCGATGCAGGGCAAGGCCATTCCGACCCTGGTGGCCCGGATGGCAGAGCACCCGTTCTTTGCCAAACCGGCACCCAAAAGTACGGGAAGAGACGCCTTCCACGGGCCATGGCTCGAGTCGCAAGTCGCTGCGCACCAGGCGCAGCATGGAGAAGTGTCTGCGGCAGACGTTCAGGCAAGCCTGGTGGCCCTTACCGCCCAGACCATTACCGAGGCGATTCCGGAAGATTTAAGGCGCATCTATCTGTGCGGTGGTGGAGCAAAAAACCCGGTTCTTCGAAATGCCCTTGAAGTCGCACTGGCCCGCAGAAACCAGCCAGCTTCGATACGGACAAGCGATGCCTTGGGATGGCCGGTTCAGGAAGTCGAGGCCGCGGCCTTCGCCTGGCTCGCCTACTGCTGTGTAGCGAAGATTCCTGCAAGCCTGCCGGCGGTGACCGGGGCCAAGGGAGCCCGGGTGCTCGGGAGCATCACGCCCCACGGCTAGGACGGCCCCGACACTAACCAAACCGCCTAAAGCCTTTTAAACAAAGCATTGGGACGAGGAAAGGCCAAGAGGCCGCTTAGGCAGCCTTCGCCATGGCCACGCGGCGCGCGCGGACACCGGCTGCCAGGATTTCCAGAATAGAAAGACTGTCCTCCCAGCCGATACAGCCATCGGTGATGCTCTGGCCGTAGGTAAGGTCGGCCAGGGTCTGGCCAGGCTGCAGGTCTTGGCGGCCATAGACCAAGTGGCTCTCGACCATCACCCCAAAGATGCGCTCATCGCCTGCAGAGAGCTGGTCGGCAACCGCCTGAGACACGGGCAGTTGGTTCTCTGGCTTTTTGCTGGAATTGCCGTGGCTGAGGTCGATCATGAGTCGGCTCGCCAGGTTGGCGGCGGCAGCCTCGCGGGAGGCGGCCTCAACGCTGGCGGCGTCAAAGTTCGGCGTCTTGCCACCGCGCAGAATGACGTGGCAGTCTTCGTTGCCCAAGGTGGAGACGATTGCCGAGTGCCCATCGCTCGTGACCGACAGAAAATGGTGGGGATGGGAGGCCGCCTTCAGGGCATCAAAGGCAATCTTTAAATTGCCATCGGTACCGTTTTTAAAGCCCACGGGGCAGGACAGGCCCGAGGCAAGCTCGCGGTGCACCTGTGACTCTGTGGTTCTAGCCCCAATCGCCCCCCAGGACACCAGATCGGCAATGTACTGGGGCGAGATCATGTCGAGAAACTCAACCCCCGCCGGAAGCCCCAGGTCATTGATCTGGGCAAGAGTCTGCCGGCCGCAGCGCAGTCCGGTATTAATATCAAAGCTGTTGTCGAGGTGGGGGTCGTTGATGAGGCCCTTCCATCCCACCGTGGTTCGAGGCTTCTCGAAATAGACCCGCATAACGACCTCAAGGTCTTTGGCAAAACGCGTGCGCTGCTCTACGAGTCGCTGGGCGTACTCCAGGGCCGACCTGGGGTCGTGAATGGAACAAGGGCCAATGATCACCAGCAGCCGATCGTCCATTTCATGCAGGATGCGGTGAATCGCCTGTCTGGCAGCCAGAACGGTTCTTTCCGCAACAGGAGATACGGGTAACTCGGCAACAAGTTCTGCGGGCGTCGTGAGTTCTTTGATCTCACGAATTCGAATATTGGAGGTGGAGGTCATAGTGACCCTATTCTAACCGCCCCATGGCAGTGCCCGCGCCCATCGCACCCCAGGGCCGGGTGCAGACCGGAATAGAGGTAGGCCGGTGCGCCTGCGAACCGTGCTGTTACAGATGGCTAGCCCGCGCGAGACCGGGCATCGTTGCGCCAGCAGACATCGGGCAAGCCCTGAGCCCGACTGACCGACCGTGCCATTACAAAAAGCAGGTCAGAGAGTCGATTAAGGTACTGCCGCAGCACCTCCCGCGGCCTGGCCAGGCCCGCGCGATCCTGAGCATGGTCGAGCGCCACAAGGCTGCGCTCGGCCCTGCGGGCAACCGTTCGGGCAACATGGGCGACCGCAGTGGCCTCACTGCCCGCAGGCAGAATGAACTCCTGCAACGGGGGCAGATCGGCATTAAGCCGCGCAATCCAGTCATCAAGTCTGACAAGCCGGTCACTTGCCAGAACTGCATGGTTCGGCAGGGCAAGTTCACCACCAAGGTCAAAAAGGTCATGCTGGATCTCAAAGACCATGGCATCGAGCTCTTGCAAGGCTGCCAGGTTCTGGGCCAGGGGAGCCAGCCGGGCCCGCAACAGCCCCAACTGGCTATTGAGTTCATCGACATCGCCCATGCAGACAAAACGCGCATGGTCTTTGGGAAGACGAGAGCCGTCGGCCATGCCTGAGGAGCCGTCGTCACCGGTGCGGGTGGTAATGCGTGAGAGTCGATTGCCCATGGGTGCCAGTCTATCGCCTCTGGCGATGAAGGCAACTGGAATTTTTCAGGGACTTTGCACCTAGAATAGGGTCATGAATGCCCCCGCGATTCCGTCCACGCTGGCAACCGCGTCTCCAGCGCCATCTTCTTGGCGCCTGGGTGAGCTGCGGTTTGCCGATACCAGCCAGCCCCTTGCTGCAGAAAAGCGCCAGCAGCTCATCGCTGCGCTTTCGGCCCGCCTGCCCTCTGACTGCCTGGTCTTTGACGAAGAGCCTCTTAAGCCGTACGAATGCGACGGGCTTAGCGGCTACCGACAACTACCCGCCGCCGTAGCCCTGCCGCGCACTGAGGACCAGGCCGCAGAGGTTCTGAAGGTATGCACCGCACTGGAAGTGCCCGTGGTCCCCAGGGGGGCGGGTACCGGGCTGTCGGGAGGGGCCACCCCCCATCGCGGAGGAGTGGTCTTGTCCACCGCCCGGCTGCGCAAGATTCTGGCAATAGAGCCCGATGCCCGCCGCGCCAGGGTACAGCCCGGGGTGCGAAACCTGGCCATTAGCGAGGCGGCCGCGCCCTTTGGCCTGTACTATGCGCCCGACCCTTCCTCACAGATCGCCTGCACCATTGGCGGCAACATCGCCGAAAATTCAGGTGGCGTGCACTGCCTGAAATACGGCCTTACCGTACACAACGTGCTGCAGGTCAAGGGGCTCACCATCGAAGGCGAGCAGGTCAGCTTTGGCAGCGAGGCCTTCGATTTCCCAGGACTCGACCTTCTGTCTCTTATGATCGGCTCGGAGGGCATGCTCGCGGTGGTGACAGAAGTCACGGTAAAGCTGGTGCCCAAGCCTGCCCTAGCCCGGGTCATCATGGCCTCATTCGATGATGTCGAGAAGGCCGGGCTCGCGGTGGCAGACCTTATTGGGGCTGGCATTATTCCTGCGGGGCTGGAGATGATGGACAAGCCCATGACCGCGGCGGTCGAAGAGTTTGTCCATGCGGGCTATGACCTGAATGCCGCCGCCATTTTGCTCTGTGAGTCCGATGGCACGCCCGAGGAGGTTGCCGAAGAGATTGGGCGGATGAAGGCGGTGCTTTCAGCAAGCGGCGCAACCGAGCTAAAGGTATCGGAGTCTGAGGCTGAACGGCTGCGGTTCTGGTCGGGCCGCAAAAACGCCTTTCCGGCCTCGGGCCGAATCTCTGCGGACTACTACTGCATGGACGGCACCATTCCCCGTCGCAGGCTTGGCGAGATGCTCAGAAAGATTGCCGCGCTTGAAAAGAAGTACGGTCTGAGCTGTCTGAACGTATTTCATGCCGGAGATGGAAACCTGCATCCGCTGATTTTGTTTGACGCGGCAAAGCCGGGCGAGTTTGAGACCACCGAGCGGTTTGGTGCCGAAATTCTAGAGGCCTGTGTGGAATTCGGTGGAACCATTACCGGTGAGCATGGAGTGGGAATCGAGAAGATCAATTCCATGTGCGTGCAGTTTTCCCCCGAAGAGCGGCTTGCGTTTTTTGCCGTCAAGCGGGCCTTTGATCCCCATGGCCTTCTGAATCCTGGGAAAAACATTCCCACCCTATCGCGCTGCGCGGAATATGGCCGTATGCATGTGCATAACGGTGCCCTACGTTTTCCTGAACTCGAGCGGTTCTAGGCAATGCCGGCCTCTGTCACCGACGACCAGGCCCAGCAGTGGCGGGCACAGACCCAGGCCTTGGTCGCTCAAGCCCGTGACAGCGGGCGTGCAATACAAATCTCCGGCCACGGCAGTAAGGCCTTCTACGGCCAGCCTGTTAACGCCAGCAGCGGCGATGGGCTTACGACGATTACCACCACCGACTACCACGGTATCGTGGCCTATGACCCGAGCGAACTGGTGGTCGTGGCGCGGGCAGGAACATCCATTTGCGCGCTGGAATCGGTATTGGCCGAGCGTGGGCAACGGCTGGCCTTCGAGCCTCCCCGTTTTGGCGGAAAGGGAACGGTGGGCGGAATGGTTGCAACCGGGCTCTCCGGGCCGGGAAGACTCTCTGCAGGGCCCTGTAAGGACTTTATTCTGGGGCTGAGTGTTATGGGCAGCGATGGGGCCCTGATGCGTTTTGGCGGCACCGTGATGAAGAACGTGGCAGGCTACGATGTCTCGCGCCTGCACACGGGGGCCTTGGGAATTCTGGGGCTGATTCTTGATGTCTCAATCAAGGTACTGCCCGAACCGGCGGCCCGGGCCACCGTAACGCTCACCTGCGATAAGGCCCAGGCAGTCACCCTATGCGACCGCTGGCTCGCCGAGCCCCTGCCCATTTCTGCCACGGCCTGGGGCCTGCCGGATTACTGGCAGTCCGACAGCCCGGAAGATGGGGCTGCCTCTTTCTCTCCAAGCCATAATGAAGCCCTCAATGCGGGGGAGCTAGGAATCCGGTTTTCGGGTGCCGAGGCAGCAGTGCAGTCGGCCATTGACCGATTCGAAAAACAGCATGGTGCCAGACTGGTGACCCCCGACAGAGCAGACCGCTTTTGGAATGCACTGCGCGACCAGCGTCTGGGATTTTTTTCGGCCGCAGACCCCAACACCGACCGCCTGCTCTGGCGCATTGCGGTCCCCGCCCAGACGCCGGTAATACCAATAACAGGGCCAGCCATTCTGGAATGGGGCGGTGCCCTGCGCTGGGTATGGTCACACCAGCCCGCGGCCGAGGTGCGTGCAGCGGCGCAACAGGCAGGCGGACATGCCACGCTCTACCTGGCCCCTGATGCAACGCGCGCAAAAGAAGGGGCCTTTGCGCCGCTGCCCAGGGCTCTGCAGGCACTACATCAAAGGCTTAAGGCAGAGCTTGATCCGCATCATCTCTTTAACCCGGGCCGCATGTATGCTGGCCTATAGCCCTTCTCTATGAGCCCTCAGGCATGGAAGTAACCCTATCGGACCTGGCCAGGCAAGACCCCAAGGCACACGAGGCGGCCGATATCATCCGACGCTGCGTGCACTGCGGGTTCTGTACCGCCACCTGCCCCACCTATCAGATTCTGGGCGATGAACGCGACGGCCCACGCGGTCGCATCTACATGATTAAAAAAATGCTCGAGGGCGAGCCGATCTCCTCAGAGACCCAACTGCACCTCGACCGTTGCCTTACCTGCCGTAACTGCGAAACGACATGCCCCTCGGGGGTGGAATATGGGCGACTGGTCGATCTCGGACGCGAGATGGTAGACCATGCCGTGCCCCGACCTCTGCCCCAGAGAGTTGTGCGCAGTCTCTTGCGCGAAGGCCTTACCTCACGATGGTTTGCACCGGCCGCACGCCTGGGGCGCGCCCTACGGCCAGTGCTGCCCGAGCTGCTCTCGCAGAAGCTTCCGCCGGTCGCCGATACCCAGCTTTCCTGGCCAACACGGCAGCATGCCCGTAAAGTAATTCTTCCGCGCGGCTGTGTGCAGCCCACGCTGCTGCCCAATATCGACGGTGCCACGGCGGTCGTCTTGGATCGGCTCGGTATTGAAGCCCTGATCACCAAAGAATCCCGTTGCTGCGGGGCGGTGCGCCATCACCTTGCCGATGGGCAGGGTGCGCTTGCCGAGGTACGCCGAAACATTGATGCCTGGTGGCCGCAGATCGCCTCGGGAGATATTGAGGCGATTGTCATGAATGCCTCGGGCTGCGCCGTCATGGTTCGAGACTATGGCAGGCTTCTGGCTGACGATAAGGCCTATGCCGAAAAGGCTGCCAGTGTCTCTGCCCTGGCCAGGGATCCGATTGAACTACTTGCGCCTCTGCTCACTGAAATACAACAACGATTTCCGAAGCTCTCGGATGGCAAAAACAGGATGCGTATTGCCTATCACCCCCCCTGTACCCAGCAGCATGGTCTGAAAATTCGGGGTGCGGTGGAAAGGTTTCTCTCTGATCTTGGCGTAGCGATACAGCCCGTTGCCGACAGCCATCTCTGCTGCGGGTCAGCAGGCACCTATTCGGTTCTGCAGCCAGCGCTTGCCAAGACCCTTAAGGAACAAAAACTCGAGGCCCTTACAGCAGGCAGCCCCGAGTGTATTTTGTCTGCCAATGTAGGCTGTATTGGCCATCTTCAGTCGGGCACACCGGTTAAGGTGGCCCACTGGATCGAATGGCTGGAAGAACAGACGCGGTAGATCAGGCCCTATTTCTCGTCAGCCACAGGATTAGACAACAGGCCGATCTCGGGAACCTCTACCGACACCGTATCGCCGTGTTTCATAAACAGCGGAGGCTTACGGGCAAAACCCACACCTGCGGGCGTTCCAGAAATAATTACGTCACCGGGTTGTAGCGCAAAGATCTCAGAACAAATGCTTACCAAGGTTGCGACGTCAAAGATCATGTCGCGCGTGTTGGCATCTTGGACCACCTGGCCGTTGAGGCGGGTTTTGAGCTGGAGCCCAACTGCGCCCATGGGAAGCTCGTCTGCGGTGACCATCCAGGGCCCGAAACTGGCAGAGGCGTCAAAGTTTTTGCCAATCATCCACTGGGTAGACTTGAACTGGTAGTCACGAATCGAGCCATCGTTAAAAAGCGAATAGCCCGCAACATGCGACAGGGCGTCAGCCTTAGCAATATGGCGGCCCTCTTTGCCGATGATCACGGCGATCTCGCCCTCGTAGTCGAACTCTGGGGAGACCTTAGGCCGAATAATGGGCTGCCCATGGCCCACCCACGAGGACGGAAATCGATGAAACAAGACGGGATACTTCGGGGGATCTTTGTAGGGGCTCTCTGCCGCATGGTCAACATAGTTGAGACCAACCGCAATTGCCTTAGACGGATTAAGAATGGGCGGGAGCCAGTGCAGGCCCTCGAGTGCGGCGTTAGGCGACAGGTTAGGCCAGTCGGCCTTGAGCACATCCATAAGGGTAGGCCCCGTCTTGAGCAGGGCATCAAGGCTTGTGGGAAAACCCTTTACGCTCAGATCAATCAGGCCACCATCTTTTAAAACGCCTAATCGGGTCGTGCCATCAGGGTGTAAGAAATTCAAAAAACGCATCGCAGGTGTCTCCAGTTGGGGGGGTCTCGCAAAGGTGCGGCTAAGGTGCGCCCGTGGCGTGGTTATGCAGGCTCTGCCTCGACTTCCCGATTCACAATAAAGTCATCGGGGACCGAGGGGCCCCAGAGGTAGAGTGAATTCTCGGGGGGATAGTCTTGGACAGGCCAGTTGGTGTCTGCGCCGACAAAGTCGATATCAAAAGAATATTCGGTGAAGCTGCCCCATGGGTCTTGCACATAATAAAAATAGTTAGACCCGATCACATGGCGCCCCACGCCCCAGCCACTTGTATAGCCCGCAGCCATCATCTGGTCCATGCCGAGCCCCACTTGGTCGAGACGGTCTACTGCCCAGCTCGTGTGGTGCAGCCCAGGGCCATTTGATTTCGCAAAGGCCAGCAGATGATGGTCGCTGGAATGGGCGCCATGCATAAAGGCAATGATGTCTGCGGATTTGTCTGAAAGCCGCAGTCCGAGGGCCCTCTCGTAAAAATCAATCGACCGTGGCACATCAGTACTGAACATAAGCAGGTGCGACATGCGCAAGGGGTGCACCTGAGGAAGTTCGCCGCGCATCGGGCCAATCGGAACTGCTATGGGATTAGCCTTATATACCGGACCAAGCGCTGGAGTCTTCTCGTTTGGGGTGACCTTTTCCGTAACGGTGATCTGCAATAAATTACTATCGGGGTCACGCACCCAAAAGCCTGAGGTGTCTTCGGCCATGGGGTGAGGCGAGACTAATGCATGACCTTGGGCCAGCACCTGGGCACGCAATGCCTCGAGGTCTGCGGCGTAGGCGCCCAGCGTCAAGTAGGCGAGTTTCTTTCGAGACCCAGCCTGAAAGATCTGCCCCCAGCAGTGCGGCGAAAAATGGGTATAAAGACGCAACCGATCCGCAGCCACTTCCACACGCAATCCGAAGGCAGAGAAGTATTTCTCGGCCACGGCAAGATCGGGGACACTAAACACAAAACGGCTTGCAGAGTGAATGGCAGTGGCCTTAGGGCGACGGGGTTGGTTCATCAGATTCTCCTTAGTGCAGACAAGGACCTAGAGCGATGATAAGCGCTAGCGCAGGCACAGCCCATGATTACACCAGCGCAGACCTATAACACGACGGGCACGAACATCCCGCCTCGTTAATGGGTAGGCGTGGGAGTCGAGGTCGGCGCTGAGGCCGAGGCCCCCTCTGCGGCCACGCCTAGATAAAAACTCTTAACCAGCGCGTTTTCCTTTAAGGTCTCAACATCGCCCTGAAATACGATCTCGCCATGAACAATGATATAGCCGAAGTCAGCAATACGCATGGCCTGGTTGAAGTTTTGTTCGGCCATAAGTACCGTGAGACTGTACTGGTCTTTGAGTTCTTTGAGCTTGGTAATGGTCTGCGAGACCAGCAAGGGTGACAGGCCCACCGAGGGCTCATCGACCAGCAAGAGTCGGGGCGCAGACATTATGGCCCGGGCAATGGCAAGCATCTGTTGCTGCCCCCCCGACATGGAACCCGCAAGCTGGTTTTTCCGCTCGGCCAACACCGGGAATGCAGTCAGGCAGAAGTCGAGGTTCTCGCGAATGGATGCACGGGCCTTATCGCGAAATGCGCCTAGTAAAAGATTTTCTTCAACGGTGAGCTTAGGAAAAAGCCGTCGGCCTTCGGGCACCAGCGCTACGCCCAGGTTCACAATCTCTTGCGTGGACAGACTTGCCAGGTCGTGCGTCTGATCGTCGATGGTAAGGCGAACGCTTCCCTGACTGGGTTTGACCATGCCCATGACGCACTTCATAAGGGTACTTTTGCCATTGCCGTTGGTACCCAGCAAGGCGACCGTACGGCCCTCATAGAGAGACAGGCTGACGCCCTGCAGGGCCTTCACGGCACCATAACTGGCATGGATCCCTTCGATTTCAAGCTTAATCGCCAAGGTAGGCCCTCTGCACGTGTGGGTTGGCAACCACCTCTTTGGGTGTGCCCTGACAGATGATCTGCCCGGCATCGAGACAGACCACCCGCTGCGAAAACGACATCACCGCCTGCATGATGTGCTCAATCATGATGATCGTAATGCCCTGGCTGTTCATGTCGAACAGTATCTGAAGCACCTCATCGATTTCAGTGCCTGCCAACCCGGCCATGGCCTCATCGGAAATCAAGAGACTGGGGTGGGCGGCCATAGCCCTGGCAAGTTCCATCTTGCGAAGTTCCACCTGGGATAACTGGCTGGTGGGTACAAGGGCCTTGGCCTTGAGCCCCATGCTCGCAAGAATCTGGTAGGCCTCTTCTTCGGCCCGCGCGCCCGTAATGCCGCAGACATAGGAGAGCGGCACCAGGAGATTTTCGAGCATCGTCATGCTGGAAAAAGGACGGGGAATCTGGAAACTACGGGCAATACCGAGCTTCGTGCGGCGATGGGCAGGCAGGCGGGAGATGGGCGCGCCATTGAAGTGGATAGTGCCCTCATCGTTAAGCAAGGCCCCCGAGATGCAGTTGATCAGCGTGGTCTTGCCAGAGCCATTCGGGCCAATAAGGCCCAGTCGTTCGCCCTTTTGTACCTGAAGGTCGACGCCCGAGAGCGCCGTAAAGCCTCCAAAGAACTTGGAGACTTTATTTACTTCGAGGATGCTTTCCATTTTCGGTAGAGCCCCACAATGCCATCTGGCGCAGCGATTACAAAGAATACAAGCAAGACTCCCACAACCAGCACATTGAGCTCGCTGGAAATAGTGACCGTTACCAGTTGTTGAATGGATGCTAGAAGCAACGCCCCGATGAGTGGGCCTACCCAGTGGGACATGCCACCGATAATAGGCATTGCGAGCGCCGAGACCGCATAGACCAGGTTAAAGCTGGAATAGGGCTCGATGTAACTAAGGTACATCGGCATGGGCGCCCCGGCAGCCCCAAGCAAGGCACCAGAAACCGCACAGGCAATGAGCTTCAGGCGTAAGGTGGGCACCCCAGTGCACTCGGCCGCCTCTTCTGAGTCGCGCAGGGCGCGCAGGCCTCGGCCAATATGCGAGTCTTGAATATAACGGGCAATAGCAATGGCGGCGACCGCCATAATGACCATTACCCAGAAGAGCATGCGGGTGTAGCTGTCGAAAGGCCAGCCTTCGCCAGGCCGGGTGAGCTGCAGGCCAGTAGCCCCCCCTACGTACCGCCAGTTGATCACCACGGTTTCGAGAATAAACACTAGGGCGACGGTGGCAATCGAAAAAAAGATCCCGCGCAGTCGAACAGAAATGACGCCGACCAGAAATCCCAAAGTTCCCGAGATAAGCGCTGCCGCGAGAATCTGGACGATAAGCGGGGCCTCTAGCGACATATGAACCACCAGCGCGGAATAGGCGCCAGCACCCACAAAGGCAGGAACCCCAAAGTTCACATACCCCGCGTAACCGCCCAGGATATTCCAGGCGGTAGCAAGCACCACCGCCTGCAAGACAACGAAACCCGCAAAGAACAGGTATTCGTTGACACCCGACATCACCAGCCCTGTGGCAGCCAGAACCACCGCCAGACACGCTATCCAGAATCGCATGGTCTTTTATCGTCCGAAAAGGCCCTTGGGCCTTACTGCAAGTACCACCAGCAACAAGCCAAAGGCTACCGCAGGAGCCCAAGACGCGCCAAAGAACATCAGCACGATCGACTCGGTAACCCCAAGAATAAGCGCTGCGGCAAGTGTGCCACTCATGCTCCCTAGCCCTGCCAAGACCACCACACAAAAGGTACGTCCGATATAGATGCGGTCCATGGTGGGCTCTACTGGCGCCACGATAATGAGCATGGCGCCAGCCAGCGCATTGACGGCGGTTGCCAACCCAAAGGCAAACTGCTTGATACGAACCGGGTCTGCCCCCATGAGGCGAAGTGCGGCCTCATCTTGCCCCACGGCCTTGATAGCCCGTCCGGTGAATGTCTTCGACAGGTAAACGGTAAGGGTGATGGTTAAAAAGAGCGCGACCCCAAAGGCCACCAAAAGCCGATAGGGGATACGCAGGTCGTCGATCTTCAGGCTTCCGCCAATGTAGGCAGCCTCAGCAGAACGCTGATCGACGCCAAATGCCACAACCAGAAGCACCTCGATAATGAATGCAATGCCAAAGAAAAACGCCAGCCCACTGACGGCAGCCGAATTGCCGCGCTTTTCAAAGGTTTCGTAGTACATGCGGTAGAGCGCAGCCCCAAAGAGAAAGAAGAACGGGGTGAGCATGAGGCCAGCAAGAATCGGGTCTACCCCGTACTGGCCAAGAAGGTAGACACCATAAGAACCGAGGATTAGTAATGCTGGATGGGCTACGTGCGGAACATCGAGCAGGCCAAAGGCAATCGACAGCCCGATACTGACTGCAGCATAGAAGCAGCCGAGCAGCAGACCAAAAATAATCGCTTCGAGGAGGAGGTCGAAAGAAAAGGCCATAGATAGGCGAACGGGGGGATGCTGCTGCCCGGCTAGAGCGAAAAGGAAAGCGGCCTAAATGCAGAGCAGCAACATACCCCGATACAGCACCCGATTAGGATTTCTGCGCCTTCTCGTATGGAGCGATGAGGTCTCCGGACTTATCTGCTGGTGGGAAGATTACGATCTGCCGATCGGGTGACCGGAACTGCTCCTGGTCTTTGTCCTTCACGCCCCGGAACTGCGCGGTTATGATGCGCTGATTCGCCCGTTCGCCACCGGCATCGAAACGCACAGGGCCAACAATGGTCTGCATCTCGTTCTTGCGCAGGTAGTCGGCAAGGCGACGGTCTTCAATGCTATTGGTAGCCTTGATCGCCTGCTCAAGCATCTGGCCGATCGCATAGTTAAAGGGCGGCAGGTAGAACCCAAGCTCGTCGACCTTTTGCGCCTTCGCCCGCTCGGAGTAGCGACGGAAAAAGTCATCGACACCTGGCATTTTCATTCCGGGAACGTAGGTATTGAAGTTTAGAATGCCATTCAGTTTGCTGCCCAGGTTAATCATGATAGGCGTGAAGCCGAGCCCCACCATGCCGCCGCCGAGGACCCGCACCTGGTCTCCAACGCCGATCTCATGGATGGCGTTCACGATACCGGCGGAATCTGGAGGATAAGAGGCAATAAAGACCATCTCAGCCTTAGAGGCCCGAACCGCGCGAATAATGGTCGAGAAGTCTTTTGTCGTGGGAGGGTAGTTCTGATCGTAGACCTTGTTGAGCTTGAGCTTGGCAATGTAGGCCCGAACACCGTCAGCAAGGTTTTGCGCAAAGTCCTGGTCGGAGGCCACAACCGCGATGCTCTTGGCACCCGCCGCAACGCCTGCTTCGACAAACCCCTTTGACCATCCCTCGGAATCGTTCCAGGGGGCATTGTTAAACCACATATCGTGTTTAACGTCGGCATTGACCTGAAAAGAGAAGTTGCCCATGAGCAGCTTGCCCCGTTGCTTGACCAAGGGCATGATCGGCGCGGTAGGTACTGTGGCGTATGGGGCGATAAGAAGATCAACCTTATCAACATCGAGAAGCTTGGAATAAATTCCTGGGGTATTCGCCGGGTTGGACTGGTCGTCGTAGGCAGTGAACTCGACCCTCCGGCCAAGCAGTCCACCCCGTCCGTTGACATCATCAACCCACATACGCAGGGCTACCAACGCCGCCTGGCCGCCACCGCCAAGGCCGCCTGTTTGGGGCATGCTCATGCCAATTTTTATGGGATTAGCCTGAGCAAACACCGGGGCGGGCATAGCAGCCGCAACCACCGTGGCGCCAGCAGCACCCACTACCTTTCTACGCGTCTTATCCATGTTATCTCCAGAGGCGCGACTACCCGCGCCTTTAAAATATTTTTGAAGGAACGTACTTGAGAAAAAACTTCGGGACTTTATCGCCTGATCACTATCGCTGCGATTTCCCTTTGCGTCTATAAGGGCAAGTACTAGCCGTCATGGGCGACATCAGCCAGCTAGTGGCTGGTAGCGCGTCTGGAGCTACAGAATTAAGCCCCGGACCCGGCCAGCAGCCGGGGATAGATCTCCCTGGCACCGGCCAGAAAAAGGTCGACGGCATCACCCGTGCGCACCTCGAACGGCGCCGGGGCTTTGATACCAAAGATATTGCGCCGAACCGCCCAATAAAACATGCTGCCGTGCAGGTTCCAGACCATTTCAATCTCTCGGGCCGATATCTTCGGGGCCTTAGTACGGGCATACCGGGACAATAGCGCATGTCGAAGCTCCTCTGCCACGACCACGAGTAGCTGTTTACGCACAAAGTCGAGATAGTTTCGGTTCAGGCCCATTCCGGCGAGACCAGCAAACATATAAATACGAATCCATTCCGGCCGATACGTGCTGTGTGCATACTGGGAATAGAATCGATTGAGCCGGTCGCGCAAGGGAACCGATCGATCCTTAAGGTCACGAATCCATAACGGATCCCATTTCTTCATAAAGACGGCATCGAAGACCTCGTTGATAAGGTCGTTTTTGGAAGGGAAGTAGCGATACAGCAGAGGCTGTGAGACCCCTATACGCCGCGAAAGCTCACGGGTCTGCCCTGCGAAACCTACCTCGGCAAAATAGGCAATGGCAGCCTCAAGGATCTGCTGTCTTCGAATATCGGGGCTTAGTCGGGCGCCCTGCGGCAGTGATTTGGACGCGGGGGATTTGGCATGATTTTTCAGAATAGGCCTCTTGGAACGAGTATCAATCTAATAAGTGTACGAGTTTCGTTCTAATGGCCCAAACCAGACCCCAGACTCTAAGCGCAGCATGGCCCAGACCGCGGGCTAAGCGCTTATGTTAACGCCGGCTTTTCCTTTAAGCTTCAGAATACTCCGAGCCTCGTCCGGGCTCGCCACACGCAGTCCCAGGCCTTCGACAATCTGCCGCGCGGCAGAAACCTGTTCGGCATTCTTCTTGGCCAGTTGAC
>VGHK01000013.1 GCA_016868305.1 Betaproteobacteria bacterium
CACCGCCTGAATAAACAAGAGACCCATCCCAGGCCATTGGAACACGGTCTCGGTGATGATCGCAAAGGCAATCAGGCCCCCGAGCTGAAGCCCGGTAATGGTAATCACAGGAACCAGAGTATTCTTCAGGGCATGACCAAAGTTAATAGCGCGGGCCGAAAGCCCCCGGGCCCGGGCAAACCGAATGTAGTCTGTGCGTAAGACCTCGAGCATCTCAGTGCGCACCAGACGCATGATGAGTGTCAGTTGAAAAATCGCCAGGGTGAGGGCCGGAAGTATTAAGTGCCGAATGCCTGCCCAGGAAAAAAGTCCCGTGGTGAATCCTCCGACACTCACCACTTCCCCCCGTCCGAAGCTTGGAAGCACCCCGAGGCCTACCGAAAAAATAAGGATCAGGAATATGCCAATAAGAAAGGTGGGAAGGGAAACACCAAGAAGCGATATGGCCATGAACACCTGGGCAAGCGCCGAGCCTCGCCGAATGGCGGCATAGACCCCCATGGGAATACCAATCACCAGCGCAATCACCGCTGCCACGAAGGCAAGCTCAAGGGTTGCCGGAAGACGCTCGGCAATCAGTGTTGACACCGAGATCTGTTGCCGAAGGCTCATACCAAACTCGCCCTGCACCGCATTACCCAGAAAATGCACAAACTGCACTACGACGGGAGAATCGAGCCCCAGCTCTCTACGCAAGAGATCCACCTGATCCTGAGTAGCGTCTTGCCCAAGAATGAATAGCACCGGATCCCCCACGTACTGAAACAGCACAAAGGAGACCAGGGCCACGACAAGTAAAACAAAAAGGCCCTGCAGGATCCTCTGTGCGATAAACGCGATCACAGGATTTCTAGCAGGGCCATGGGCGACTGGATCGCCTTACTTAACGACGATGAGTCGCCAGTCGAGACGATTATCGGCCCGGTGAATGACATCAATATTCTTCTTTGCGGCCCAGGGGATGATCTGGTTATGCAGCGGAATATGAGCCACCGTATCGTTTTGCAGCTGCAGCGCCTCGCGCATCAAACGGGGACGGATGAAGGGGTCAGTCTCTGTCTTGATACGGTCAATGATTGCATCCATCTTGGCATTGCTGTAGCGGCCCACGTTGTAGTTGCCGTCAGCCCCGGTGGTCTTGGTGCGCACCAGTGACTGTACCGAATAGAGCGCATCGAATGTCGGAACACCCCAGCCCAGCATATAAATGCTTGCCTCATGCCTCAGAATCATGGGGAAGTAGTTCACAAGAGGCAATGTGCGTAGCCTGGCACGCACCCCTATCTTAGCCCACATGGCGGTTACCGCCTGGCATATCTGCTCGTCGTTTACGTACCGATTGTTGGGGCAGGCAAAGTCAACCTCAAAGCCATCGGGGTAGCCCGCCTGGGTGAGCAGGCGTTTGGCTTCCTCTGGGCTGTAGGGAAAGCGCTTGTGGACCGCATCGCTCCAGCCGTCTACCTGAGGCGATACCAGCGCCCCAGTGACCTGGGACTGGCCACGCATGACCACCTTATGGATATTGTCAATATCAATCGCCTGATAAAGCGCCTTGCGCACATTCACGTCTTTTAAGGGGTTCTTTCCCTTTACGTTACTGCCGGGGAGTTCATCGCGAAACTGGTCCATTCCAAGAAAGATCGTGCGG
This sequence comes from Betaproteobacteria bacterium, assembly GCA_016868305.1. Taxonomy (GTDB): domain Bacteria; phylum Pseudomonadota; class Gammaproteobacteria; order Burkholderiales; family Burkholderiaceae_A; genus Hahnella. The sequence goes on from VGHK01000013.1 coordinate 1,649, forward strand.
TTCTCCGCCCCATCGATAACCTGCAGGTTATTGTTGGCACGGAGCCTAGGTAGGTCTTGCGGGGTGGGGTCCAAGACAAAGTCGATCTCCCCTGACAACAGGGCGGCCATGCGGGTGGCATCGGCTTTAATGGGCTGATAGATGATCTCTTCGACATTGGTGGGAAACCTGCCTTTGCCCCACCAGTTTGGGTTTCTCACCAGAACCAGTCGCTGATCGGGCTGCCACGACTTCACCATAAACGGGCCGGTGCCCATGGCATTGCGATGGGCAAACGACTCGTCCTTGGTCTTCATGTCCTTGGGCTCTTGAGAGTTGTTCTTCTCTGCCCAGGCCTTGCTCATGATCCGAAGCTCGGTGAGCTGCCGAACCAGTACCGGATTGGGGGCTGACAGCAGAATATCAACGGTAAGGTCGTTGACCTTGACCACCTTTTCGATACCCTGGGTGTAAATAGCAAAATTTGATGTCTTCGACAGCGCGCGGTTAAGTGAAAAAACCACATCATCGGCGGTGAATGCAGAGCCATCGCTAAACTTCACTCCCGACCGCAGGCTAAACCGCATCTGGCGGGCGCTGATTTCGGTCCATGATGTCGCTAGAAGGGGTTCGGGACGAAACGTTGTGCTGTTATAGGTTACGAGCGTCTCGTAGATGGCAGCATGAATACCATTGGAGAGCGCGTTGTTCTGAGAATGAATATCAAGCGTTGGAATATCACTAGCAAAAGACCACTTAAACGTCTTGGCCGCGACCGGCCCAGAGACAAGCACGGCGGATACAAAAGCCGCCACAACAAACGATACTGGTTTCATGAAATCCTCCCGGCAATCTAACGATTTATATGTGCGCAGAAGCAGAGCCTTAGTCCTGCTTGTTGGGTAAACTTCGAAACTGTATAGCGAAATGAGGCCCGAAGCTTTGGGCCCTGGGAATTCCCCTAGATGGTTTACCGTGGATTACGGGATTACGGGATTACGGTGACAGTTTGATTACGGTGACAGTTTACTTAATTCTCTTCGAGAATTAAGTAAACTGTCACCGTAATCCACCGTAATTGCGCGTAATCTCATAATCCGTATCCAGCCTCCGTAGCTCAGTGGATAGAGCATCTCCCTCCTAAGGAGAGGGTCGCACGTTCGATTCGTGCCGGAGGCGCCATTTCCGCTCTCTTTTACTCTAGCCACGGTACCCAGTAACATACCCCAATGTCGGTATACCGATTTCAGATAGAGCGATCCACCTTCGAGGCTCTGGGCCCCACCCAGACCAACTCCCGGTCTGTCTTAGATTTTTTTGACGACAAAAAGCTCTCCAGCACGCAACGGCTGTTCTTCAAGCTCTGGTCGAGCAACAAGGTAAATACGACCGTCTTAGAGCCTGACAAGACAATTCTGCACGCCGGAGAGGTGCCCGACACCGGGTTTCTGATTCTCGCCGGCGAGGCCTATGTGGTGATTGGTGACGACACGTTAATTTTAGGCCCGGGCAGCGCCATTGGTATTGCTGAGGGGCTCTGCGATATTCCTATGCGCGCAAGCTATGTCTCTAAGACCGCGCTTACCGTTAAGGTTATTCCCATGCCCAATGCAATCCGTGAAGTCAGCCACGCCAACTCTGGGCTTAAGGGAATTTGCAGGCTCACGGCAAAGCGCATTCTTGATGATCGCCTCAAGGACATTCCGGCCCAGTTGCGGACAGATACGAACCCCCGCCCATGACACCCACCGAAGTCGCCTACCCTGCAGCCTCGCTGCTCTTTCGCAAGGGAGATCCGGCCAAGGCTTTCTATGTCTTACAGTCCGGAAGAGTAGCCCTCTTTAATTCTGCTCTGCAAGGATATGGACAGGCAAAGTCTGGCCCACAGCCGAGCCCCGCAAAGGCACCATCGCTCTCCTCTCCGGCGTTGGAATCAGCGCTTGCCATCCTTGCCCCCGGAGACTCGTTTGGCGAGCAGGCGATTCTGTCGGGTGGGGTACGCAGCGTCTCTGCCTGGGCTATTGAGCCAACCGTCTGTCTCGAGATCACCGCTGACGGGCTTCGCAACATGCTTGACAACCAACCGGGTCTGCTCAAACCTCTTATCGAAGCCCTGCTGCTGCAGCTTTATATGAAGAACGAGTTTCGATCTATTCATGCCCCCGACTTTCTCTAGCTATCACCAGGCCTGCCACCTGACTCAAGAATAGCCCTAGCCTTCCGATTACGAGAAGATGGAAAAACCAGTCGAATTCCAAATCGAGAAATCCGCCTTCGACGACCTGAGCCTCACCGCCCTGCGCCACGAGAGCGTGGCCTTTTTCGATGAGAACAAGCTCAGCGGCCAGGAGCGCCTCTTCTACCGCGTCTGGGCCAGCCGGCAACTGCAGACCGGAGTCTTCGAACCCGGGCAGGTCATCCAGCGCAAAAACCAGGTTCCCAGCTACGGCTTTGTGGTCGTGTCGGGCAACGTAGAGGTAGAAGACGACGATGGCCATTACCTTCTCGGCGCGGGAACCGTCATCGGCCTTGCAGAAGGCCTATGCGAACTGCCCTCGCGATATACCTACGTGGCCCACGATGCGGTAAGCTGCAAGCTAATTCCCATAGATATTGCCTGCCGTGAAATCGGGCGTATCAACTCGGGGCTTAAGGGTATCTGCCGGTTCACGGTGCAGCGCATCCTGGGCGAGCGGGCTGCCTGCCCCGACTTTATGCGGTAAGGTAAGGGCTATGGCAGAACCTATTTCTACCATGGAAGAAGTCTGTGAGCAGGCGACACTGCGCAATATGGTGATGCGCGAGGCTACCCGCCAGGCCTCCGAGAGCCTTCAGTCGGCCCTGCGAACCGTGGTGGGCTCAGACCAGGTGCCCGAAGAATTCCTTCCAAAGATCGAGGCGCCCGCACCCGATATCGAGGCTCTGCTTGCCCTCTTCGCGCCCGAGCAGTCCGGAGACGAAAATGTTGCTGCTGCAGTGCCAGCGGTTCCAGCAACCCCCTTGCCGCCGAGGGTGCAGGCCGCACCTACCGCCCTGGCCAAAAGCCCAGTCCCGCAGTTGCAGCCCGCCGAGGCGCCCAAACCAGCTACCGTTACCGCAAAAGAGCCCGCACCGGCGACTGCGCCTATGGCGGCTTCGCAGACGAAAACAGCTTCCGACATTACGGCCCCAAATGAGCCTCTGGCCACAGACAAAAAAATCACATTCCAGCCCATGTCCTGGCCTTCTTTTGGGTCATCGCAGCCCGCCCCATCAGCCAAGGCAAGCGAAAAACCAGCCCCGCCCATTCCAGCCCTCGGGCCCAACGAGGTCTACTTCGCACCCGATGAGATCCTGTTCCATAAAGGAGACCCGGCAGACCGGTTCTATATGATTCGTCAGGGCGAGGTAGGTCTTTTCGAACCCAGCACCCAGAAACAGATTGCCACCCTGAGCATGGGAACCTCTTTTGGCGAACAGGCTATCCTGGTGGGCGGCGTGCGCAGTGTGTCGGCGCGGGCAATTGGTGGTGTGGTCTGCCTTGCTATTTCGGCCCAGACCCTCAGAGATATGCTTGAGGTAGAACAGGGATCGATTAAGCCCGTGTTTGAATCGCTCTTGCTCCAGCTTTACCTACACAACGACCTGCACGCCCGCGGGCATAAGTACAACGCCTAGCCCGAACACCCGCTATAAGGTTAGTTGCTGCCCCTCTTTGGCAACAAATGCATCAGGCCACATGTCGTGCGCCTCTTCTGCGATGCGATCCATAACGTTGTCATCATGATCAGGATCGTGATGAAAGATTGCCAGCTGCTCGACTTCTGCCGCCTGGCATAGCCGAACACCCTGCTGCCAGGTGGAATGGCCCCATCCAGCATAGCGAAAGAACTCCTGATCGGTATACGTACTGTCGTATATCACCAGGTTTGCACCATGAATCAAGGTAAGAATCTCGGGGTCAAGCTTTCCTGGCCGATGCTCGGTGTCGGTAACGTAACAGACCGACACGCCGTCATAGTCAACGCGATAGCCTGTAGCGCCTTGGGGATGGTTTAACGGCGCGGTGCGCAGCACAATACCATCGCCAAGGTCGATAGTCTGCCCTGCCATAAAGTCACGAAAGATAATGTCAGCGGCAAACCGGTCTATCGCAATGGGAAAAAACGGCTCGGACATCTGCTCTGCCAGAGCCTCTTGAATGGTCAACCCCTGAGCCTGTAGATTTCCGGCCCATACCGCAAGGCTGAAGTCGGCCTGATAAAGCGGCTTAAAAAAAGGCAGGCCCTGAATATGATCCCAGTGCACATGAGACAGGAATAAATCGGCCGCAAGGAATCCCTGAGACTGCACCCAAGGGCCCAATGGCCGAATACCAGAACCCGCATCGAAGATAAGAAGCCTATCTTTACAGGCTATGGTGACACAGCTGGTATTGCCACCATAACGCAGGTAGCTACTAGAGGCACACGGTATGGTTCCCCGAACCCCCCAGAACCGAACCCTCATACGCGGCCTACAGTTTCAGGACCTGGGGTCATTGCTGGAGAGAAAGCAGCTGGGGCTTATTCGTAGCTGACGCCACATCCAAAGCCAGAGCCCTTTTTCTCGGCGCGTTTCTGGCACTCTTCTCGAGTCTTGAAACAGTCGCTGGTGTAGTCGCCTGATTTTTTGTCTACGATGCACCACTGGGTTTTCTTTGCATAAGCAAGCTGCGTACCGCCAATGAAGAACACAGTGGCGAAGAAGGCAGAAATGAATATAGCTGCTTTAGACACGGCAGTTTCCTTTCAAGTTGTCTACAGCCTGAAGCTTACCCCATCTTGAAGGGTCGTACCCCTTCAGACATTGCCCTTCGCCAGTGACGCGCTCCTGGCTGCCCGTGATACAGGCCATGCCAGTGCCGCGCCATGCTGCGGGCGGGAACCCCAGAGGCCAGCCCGGCGTCGTAATAGGCCGAAAGTGGGCTGATAACCGCCTCTCGCGCTGACGGCCGACGGGCGTCATGACCAAACAGAGCCTGGTCGAGGGCATGCATAAGCCACGGGTCGTGATAGGCAGCGCGGCCAATCATGACTCCATCGAGGCCTGGCAGACAATCCACAGAGCCTGGATGCGGTGCGCACGGCTGCATAAGGGACAGAGCCTGATCAAACGTGGTGATTCCACCATTGATCACGAAGCGGGCTTGCGGAAAATCCCGCTTAAGCCTGCGCACAACCGCATAGCGCAAAGGCGGAATCTCACGATTCTCTTTGGGCGAAAGGCCCTTAAGTATGGCGCTACGCGCATGCACCAGAAAGACATTACAGCCCGCAGCCATAAGGGTGTCCACAAACCTAGAGACAAAGTCGTAACTGTCATCATGGTCCACGCCAATGCGATGCTTCACAGTTACCGGCACCGCCACTGCCTCGCGCATGGCCCGAATGCAGTCTGCCACCAGCCCAGGCTCCCGCATTAGGCAGGCGCCAAAGGCGCCCTTCTGCACCCGCTCGCTGGGGCAGCCGCAGTTCAAATTAATCTCGTCATAGCCCCATTCGGCACCAATCGTTGCGGCACGGGCCAGGTCATCCGGTTCGCTTCCTCCCAGTTGCAGCGCCACAGGATGTTCAGCGGAGTTATAGCCAAGTAGCCGTTTAAGATCGCCATGGAGAATAGCGCCCGTGGTGATCATCTCGGTGTAGAGCAAGGCATTGGGGGCGAGCAGGCGGTGAAAAAACCGACAGTGCCGGTCGGTCCAGTCCATCATGGGCGCCACGCAGAGCTTATGCATGGCGCCGAAGTGTACCGGCTTCTAAAACCCCAAGGCCTAGAAACGGGTAACGGCCTTTACTCCGAACATCCAGTTGCGCTCGGGGGAGGGTTCAAAAGGCGAGGGGTTATTCACGATCACCGAGCCTACGTATTTCTTATCGAGCAGGTTATCAATACGGGCGAAGACTTGCAGGTCGGTTACACCCATGTTTCGAGAATAGCCTGCGCGCAGCGCTACCGTCTCGAATGGATCCGCACTAAGGGTGTTGGTGTCGTTGGCATAACGACGGCCCACCGACTGCATCTCTATGCCCGCCGACCAGCCCTGAGGCATTGAACGGGCGGTGCGAGACTCGGCCCACTCTATTTCGCCGAAGACCACATGCCCAGGGATACCGGGAATGTTGGTACCGGAGGCAATCGGGGTGGTTCCGGCAACAAAGGCGGTATCGAAGCTTGCATCGATCACGCTGGCGGCAAAAACAGATCGCCACTGGTCAGACCAGCTTCGAACCCAAGACAACTCTGCCCCCAGCCGCTTGGTCTTGGGAGCGTTTTTGAACGAGGTTCTCCCGAATGCGGACTGATCCGTTACGATCTCATCGGTAGAACTGACCCAGAAGAAGACGGCGGATAAGCGCTGACCAGAATCAGGGCGCCACTTGATGCCGAATTCCGCCTGGTCATTTTTGGAGGCACGGATCGACTGGTTGAATGTTGAGGTGGGCGTGGCACCCATACTGCTACTGGCATAGGCCACTTCGGCCAGGGTTGGGGTTTCGAAACCACGCCCATAGTTCACAAAGACATTGGTGTTGGGGCTCACATGGCGCGTAACTCCAAAGGCGGGGCTAAACTGGGAATAACGAACCTTTCCTGAGCCATCGGCATTTTGCGCTGTCTCGGGAATAAAATCCCTGCTTTCGAATCGCACCTCACCGAGACGCGCACCAGCGGTTACCGAATAACGCTCAGATACCAAGAAGTTGCCTACAACGAAGGCATTACTCGACTGGGCGATATTGTCTTCGTCTCGGGTTGGGGCGCCCAACTTCTCACCATCAGAGGCATTACCCCCCTGCCTGCGTTCCTTTGCGTAGTCAGACTCCAAGCCCACGGTAAAAAGCGTAGGAACTCCAGCCAGGGTCTGGTTTTGAGAGGCAGACAGTCCAAGACCGTAATAGTCACGATCAAGGCCTACCCACTGACCAGTTGCACCCAGTGCCTGATACTGCAGATTCTCCCGCTGCCCACCATAGATGCGGCCTTCCCAGGTACGGCCTGCGGAATCCTCATGCCGAAGCGTGCTACCGATTTGCTCCTGCGACGTGATCTTACGTACCCGCCTTGCCACAGTGTTGGTACCAGCCTGTGTACGGTCGCTTGCCAGCTGCGCGGCCGTGAGGCCCGCAGGATCGAGCGCATACGGCTGATCCCACACATTCAAGCTAAAACTGAGTTGCGTCTTCTCCGACTGCTTAAGGTCATACTTGCCATTGAACTGCGTGCGCTTCGCGGCACTATTCACCCGATAGCCATCGGTTTCAAAATGACTGTAGTCAGCCAAAAATCCCGCCTTGCCAGAGGTGGTGGAGAACTGTACGTCCCCCCGCCGCAGGCCATACGCACCGGTGAAGCCCATGAGGGAAAGCTCTGGCACCTCGGACGCCTTGCGGGTGAAGGCCTGAATCACCCCGCCAGACGAATTGCCGTAGAGCACTGCTAAGGGGCCACGCAGCACCTCGATGCGGTCGGTAGAGGTGAGCGCGAAGGTAGAGGCCTGACCCTGGCCGTCAGGAATAGAGGCGGGAATGCCATCGGTGAGAAGCTTAATACCCCGCACCCCGAAGGCAGCCCGGGCACCAAAGCCCCGAATCGAGATCTGGGGGTCCTGGGCATAGTTATTGCGGTTTGAGGCCGAAACCCCAGGAATGCGAGACAATGCCTCAGAGACATTTACCTGTGGGCCCGCCACCGACAGCGTGTCCGCCCCCACCGAATTAATCGCCGCAGGTGCGTCAAAGGCCTGCTGCTCCTGACGGTTAGCACTCACCACGACCTCATCAAGCACCGACTGGGCGATGGCAAGGGGTGCAAAGCCAGCTAATATCGCAGCGACCGAGGGCACGACACGAAAGACAAAGCGCTTTTTCATTGCGTTACTCCTTCCACCATAAACGCGGTTCACCGAAAACCCCACCGAAGATCAATCAGCGTTGCTAATAACGAGCAGACCAGCTTAGGCGCACGGGTAGTGCGACGAGACAATCTCGCGCACCAGGCTTGCAGCGTTATAGCGGCGCAGATCCGGGCGCTGCGTCAAAGTCTGAATGACCAGCCCATAAACGCTCTCTGCCGGAACATCCACCCCAATGCAGATCTTGGCGTCTCGCAGGTGCATCAGGCCATCCAGAAAGCCTAACACATAAGATCGCGCTGAAGACTGCGCAGGATCCTCAGAAGAGACAGCCATTGCGTACAAAGTGTCTCCGGTCATAAACCGCTCAGACTGCGCCGCTAGGGCAGGCTGCGAGGCCATCCAAAGACCGCCACAAAAGCCACCCAGCATGAAAACAGCACACATTTTGGCCTGCTGCAGTGCAGGCCGACCAATCACTTCGGTTCCTCCACAGTGACCTTAATAGACGTGTACCAGGCCACCACATTGTCGATGTCTTCTTCTGAAAGACTCTTGGCAATCACGGACATCACCTCATGGGCACGCTTACCCGTCTTGTAGTTACGGATCTGATACGCCATGTACTCTGGAACCTGCCCGGCGAGATTAGGGGTCATGGGCATCTGCGCCTTTCCATAAAGCCCGTGGCACGTAGCGCATGCCTGCTGCGCCCGAATCTTGCCTGCCGCTGGATCTCTGGCAGTCGCAACACCAGCGATCGACAAACATACCGCGGCAAATACAGCCTTGCGTGCAAACCAAGTGAAAGACCCTGTCATACCCACTCCTCATTCAAAAAAAAAACCAGCCCCCCGAAACCTCGAAGGGCTGGCCTTGATACGACTACTAGTTAGACATTATTACTGCGCATACGAGATGCGATAGATAGCACCAGCAAAGTCGTCAGACACCAGAATGGAACCATCCTTCATGACGGCAATGTCCACCGGACGGCCACGATACAAGCCGGTTTCGGGATCTAGGAAGCCAGAGGCAAAGACCTCCATCTTGCCTGCGGTGCCATCAGCGTTGATGGGCACAAACTGCACTTCAGCACCACTGGGCTTCGTGCGGTTCCAAGAGCCGTGCGACGCAACAAAGACGCCCCCCCGATACTTCGCTGGGAACTTGTTACCCGTATAGAAGGCCATACCCAACTGCGCCTGGTGGGCGGGAAACTCTACCTGGGGGAAGATCGCGCCTTTGGGCTCTGGCATGTCCTTTAGGTCAGGCGCTGCAGGGGAGCCAGCCACCTTGAACTTACCATTCCAGTAAGGGAAGCCAAAGTGCTCGCCAGCCTTCGTGGAACGATTGAGTTCGCCCGGGGGAACATCATCGCCAAGACCATCGACCTGGTTATCGGTCCACCAGAGCGTGCCGTCTTTGGGATTGAAGTCCATGCCAACCGAGTTACGCCCTCCCTTGGCAAAGACCTCGCGACCGCTGCCATCGAAGGGATCAAGGCGAATAATTCCGCCAATACCCGTCTTTTCGTACAGGTCGATCTTGCCCCTGGGCTGAACGTTGAAGGGCTGACCGAGCGTTACATAGAGCTTCTTGTCGGGTCCGATGCGGCAGGTGCGCGCGCCGTGGTTAAACGACTCTTCTTCGACAGGAATAAGCCTGCCCTGGGGTACAACCTCGATAACCGCAACATCCGGACCCTCATAGAAGAACTCGGCCGCGGGGAAGTTGAGTACGCGGTTGTGCTCAACCACCACCAAAAAGCCATCACGCGTCCAGCAGACCGCATTGGGGTTGGTGAACTTCAACGAGGGTGCAAAAGACTTCACCTCGTCGGCAACGCCATCGCTATTGCGGTCGGTTACCGCCCAGACCGTGGTCTTGCGGGTACCCACAAAGAGCATGTTCGTGGAGGGTGCTACAGCCATGTGCCGGGCATCAGGCACGATTGCGAAAAGGTCAATCTTGAAACCAGGGGGCAGCTTGACCCGCTTTAAATTCGCACGAATCGCGTCTGCATTTTTGCCTTCTTGCGGAACAACAGGAATATTTAAATCGGTAGTAGCCACCTTAAACTGCTTGAGCGTGGCAAGTTTGTCAGACGCAAGGGCCGGGGCCTGCGCCGCAATGCCCAAAGAAACAGCCAGGGCGACTGAAGACAGACGGAATGCTTTCATATGGTTGATCTCCTAGGATTTTCTAAACGCACTCGCCACAGTAGTTTTGCGAGCAACCTTCACTGTAGCGCAGTAGTTCCCGCGCTCTGCCTATGACTAACCCTAGGATGCGAAAACAACGGTTTCGCGAAAACCCTAGGTGAAAAGACCGCCGGCGCGGCGGGTGACCCGGGCCATGGCAGTTTGCAGAACCTCGTCAATGCCACCCTGGGCCGCTATGCCTATACGCTGCCGAGCGCGGGTGATACCGGTATAGAGCAGTTCGCGGGTCAGCCCACGCTGGCGCGAATCAGGCAGAACCATCAGGCATTCATCGAACTCAGATCCTTGCGACTTATGGACCGTGAGGGCAAAAACGGTCTGGGCACTGGTAAGACGACTGGGCAGAACCCATCGCACGCCTCCGGGGGCATCGTCAGTCAGAAAAGCAACCCGCAGCGCCTCCGTGCGGCTCGCATTTACCGGATGCCCTATCGGTAACGAAAAAGTAACGCCCATATCCCCATTCATAAGACCCAATGAATAGTCATTGCGGGTAACCAGCACCGGACGGCCCTCATACCAGAGCCCCTGCGGCACGAGTAAGCCCTCGCGGGCAAGTAAAGACTCGATTACTAGGTTGACCTGATCAATCCCCAAGGGCCCCGCCCGAATCGCGCAGAGCACCTGGAAACAGTGACGCGCCAGTAAGACCTTTTCGGCCCACTGGCTGTAGGCCTCGGCTGTGGCCCCCGCAGCGGGCCGCAGCCTATGCAGTAGCTGCAGAAAACCATCCAGACCATGCCCGAAAGCCGGTGCACCGCGACGGCCACTGCTGCGGTTCAGGCAGAGGGAAAAGACCCGATTAAGTGCCGCTGGTAGTGGCCCGGTAAGCGTGTGCAGTCTCACCGCGTCGTCTTCCGCATGCAGCGCCTGGCTTAGCGCCTCGGAATGCCCCGCATGCACTGCAGAGGCAATCCTGCCAATTCCCCCTGAGGGATCAAACCGTCTGCTACCTCGCAACATGACCACCTGCTGATCCAGGTCTCGGCCCTCGGCACGAATAGACGCTGCGGGAATTTGCACGCCAGTGGCCTCTAACACCCACTGGGCCGTATCTGCCCAGTAATCTCCAGACTCGGCCCGTGCGCAGAGCTGGCTAAGCACACCGCCCGCCTCCACCGAGGACAGCTGGTCTTTGTCCCCAAGCAGCACAAGCCGGGCAGCTTCAGGAAGAGCCACGACTACCGCGGCCGTCATCTCCAGGTCGATCATCGAGGCCTCATCGATTATCAGAAGATCAATAGGCAGGGGTTGCCGTGCATCATGCTGAAACCGACGGGAATCGGTCCGTGCTCCCAGCAGCCGATGCAGCGTGGTCACCTCAGTGGGGATGGACCGCATGAGCACATCGTCGTTCTGCATGAACTTGGGCAGCAGTTGCCGTGCGGTCACCAGGGCCGCGCGCAGACGGGCCGCCGCCTTGCCTGTGGGTGCTGCTACCGCTATGCGCAGCGGCTGTGCCGCTGGCTTGGCAAAGGCCATGGTCTGCAGCAAGGCCAGAAGCCGAACCACGGTGGTGGTTTTACCGGTGCCCGGTCCCCCGGTGATAACGGCAAAGCTGCTGCGGGCTGCTACCGCGCAGGCAATTTTCTGCCAGTCGATGGGCTGGCGGCGGGCGGTCTGCCCGTCTGTGGGCTGGCCACCTTTGGTCTGGCTGTCTTTGGGCTGCCCGACCTCGGCCTGACCGTCTGTGAACCGACTGTCTTTAGGCGGACCCGAGCCCACGGACAACTCAGTCGACGGAAAAAGTGCAGAGAGCACCGAGACAAACAAAGGCCAGGAGTCCGCTGCGGCCGCGTCATTGGGAGAGGAGTTGGCCGTGCTCGTTGTCAGCCGATACCTGATGGCGGATTCCACCAGCCTTTCGTAGTGCCAGTAGCAACGCAGATAAAGCCGATGGCCCGCGATAACCAGAGGGCAGGTGTTGCCAAGTGCAGACTCCCCCGGTGACACCAGACCCGTTACCTCCGACAGGCTCTGTACCCAGTTGGCAAGACAAAGCCCGGCCAGACTCATGCGGATCTCACGCGCCTCTTCTGACACCGGGGTATCGGCTGTATCCGCTGCTGGCTCGGTCAATCCAAGGGCCTCGGCCGGGTCTTCCAGAACATGGGCAAGGTCGAGACAGACATGGCCTCTGCCCAACTGATAACTCGCCAGCCCCACCGCAAGCAGCACCGGTGAAGAAAGGCCGGGTAGGCGATCGGAGAAAAACCGAACCAGCGCTTTATCGACCGGCCGCAGAATGCCATCAGGCTTATCAGAACGATCAGAGCCATCAGAACCCTCAGTGCCAGCGGCCCCTGCAACGCCCGCCATTCCACCCTTGGCGTCCGTCACGACAGGCCCCCTCCTTCCCCACCGAGAAAAAGTCGGTCAAGTGACTCGATAGACGCCCGTGGCGGCCGCTCGAAGTGCACGCCCTTGCAGGGCCCGTGCAGACCACGCAGAAAAAAGTAGGCGGCCCCGCCAATATGCTGATCGTAAGAATAGTTGGGAATACGGCCGCGCAGCAGGCGATGCAGGGCCAAGAGATAGAGCGCGTACTGCAGTTCGTAGCGGTTCTCCAAGACCGAGGCCGCAAGAGCGTCTGCGGTGTAGTCGGCATCGGTGGGCCCCAGCCAGTTCGACTTGTAGTCCACCACAAAGTAGCGGCCCTCATGCAAGACAATGAGGTCGATAAAGCCCTTGAGCATGCCGGTCACTTGATGCGCAGTAAGTGGCTTACGGGCCCTGCCCGGAAGGCATGCGGCACCGACCAGGCTATCGACTGCCGCGACATCCACCGCGCAGGCTGCAATCCAAAACTCGAGTTCCGGCCGTGTCTGCGTGCCCCTATCGAGTTGCAGGGTTAATCCTGCCAGAGGCAGTTCGGTGCGCATCCAGCCAAGCAGCCACGGGCTGATCTCCCCCGCCCATTTGGCCCAGCCAAAGGCCTGACAACGGCGGCTAACTTCCTGGGCAAAGGCCTGCGGCGCAGCTGTAACGTTGGCAAAGCCCTGACGCGCCGCCCATTCCAGAAGCCCATGCAGAAAGGTTCCTGGCTCTGAGCCTTTTGGAAATCGGTGCAATGGCCCCTTCGGCGAGATCGGTGTCTCAAGCCAGGGCTGAAAAGGCTCCTGGCCCATTTCCATGAGGTTCTCTGTGCCGGGGGAGTCTAGCGGCAGGGTGGCCACAGCAGTTTCCAAATCTGTTAGACGCGCCCGCGTCTTGATCCCTGAATAGCTCGACACGGACCAGCCATCATGGCCCTGCCGCGTTGGTTCGCGGGCGCGGCCGCCAGAAGACGCAGCGAGACTGCGCTGCGGAGTGCGGCTGCGGCTCTGCCTGTCGGTGGCAGTCGCTGCAGCGGCAGGGTTCTTCCTGCCTGAGAAATCAGGCCCAGCCGTGCCGCTACGCGCATACTGCTCGCCATCGCCCGGGCCTGCAAAGACCGCACGAACCTGGTGATGATCAAGGTTTTCGGCCCACTGTTGCATGGCGGTGAGAAAGTCTCTGGAGGACCCATGGTCAGGCCACAACAGGTAATCAATAGCCCTGGGACTTTGACTCTGAATAGGGCCAATACCAATCCAGAGCAGGTGTTCGGCTCGGGTAAAGGCCACGTAGAGCTTACGAATATCCTCTGCAAGACGCTCGGCATCGGCAAGGGCCAGCACATCGTCGCCCACCTCATCCCAGGCAAGTACCAGCTGGCCATCTGCGCTATGCCGCTTGATCGGACGATCATTAGGCTTTACCGGGCGCGCGGCAGAGGCAAAGGGCACCACCACCACCGGGTACTGCAGCCCCTTGGCCTTATGAATGGTTACCACCCGTATCAGGGCGTCATCGGTCTCAAGCCGCCTGCGCTCGCCGTCTTCATCACCCGAGGCCGCGCTGCGCTGCTGGGCAAAATACCGAAGCAATGCCTGCGGCCCTTCAAGCCGAACACTGGCCTGTTGTAACAGTTCTGCAAGATGCAGCAGGTCGGTAAGAATGCGCTCTCCAGTCTGCCCACGGGCGTCTTCAGGCACCTGTAAGAGCCGCTGGGCAATACCGAAGTCCACCAGAATCTGGCGCAGCATGGGCAGCACCCCGCGACGCAGCCAGACATCGCGATAGCGTTGGAACTGCCCCAGGCAGGCCTCCCAGTCAAGCGCATTACGGGTAAGGGCAAAGAGGTCTGGGATCGATAAGCCCAGGGCCGCAGTCGCTAGGGCAGCCCGCACTAAAGACTCATCCTCGGGGTGGGCACAGGCCTGCAACCAGCGGTAGACATCCTCAGCCTGTGGGCTCTGGTAAACCGATTCTTTATCCGACAGATAGACCGACCGCAGGCCTAGGCCACCAAGGGCTATGCGCACAAAGGCTGCCTGCTGGCGGTTATCGACAAGCACGGCAATATGCCGGGGCGCAAGGGGCTCCCAGTTTCCCGAGCCCGCAGCCGCGAACCCCATCTGCCCGGCTTCTGCCAGGGACAGCCAATAGGCGATCTGCCCGGCACAGGCGCGCGCCATGTCGTTCAGGTACTGGTCTTTGGTAACGCTCCCATCAGCTACATGAGGCGCATCGGCTGCATCACCCCCATCAGCCGTATCAGACGCATTACCCCCATCCCCCCTCGCCGGGGCATGCACCGTCCAGATGACAGGGCATACCGGCCTGCCCTGCTCGGTAAGTAAACGCGTAGGGGTCCGCGCGCCCACTCGGATAAACGGAACGGGGTTGTTCTCTCCCTCACGAAAAAGAAAAGCGCCCTTACCCTGCGCGCGCAACTCGGCCCGCTCGAACACCGTATTGACGGCATCAACCAACTCTGGGGTAGAGCGAAAATTCTGTTGAAGACTGTAGATTCTCTCCCAGGCATCGCGACGCGCCCGCAGATAGGTGTAGATATCGGCCTGACGAAACGAATAGATTGCCTGCTTGGGGTCACCGATCATTACCAGGCAGGTCTCTGGCCTATTCTGCGCCACGCTATAAATGCGGTCGACGATCTCGTACTGCAGGGGGTCTGTGTCCTGAAACTCATCGATCAGGGCTACCGGAAACCGGGTGCGGATGGCCGCGGCCAGACCGGGCCCGGTTTCGCCACGCAGGGCCTGCGCGAGCCGCCCGAGCATGTCGTTGAAGTCGAGTTCGGTGCGCATTCGGCGCTCGCCCTGACAACGGGCCACCACCCAACGCAGCGCATGCTGCAGTAATGCGGACCGAGGGCTCGCAATAGCGGTTATAACCGCGTGCAGCTCGGGAAGGGCCTGAATCGCGGGATGGTCTGGCGGGCTGCCCTCTTTCCAGACCTCTGCCAGCCCCTGCAGGGTCAGGCGCGTCCATCCGCTATTGAGCGTTAGATTAATAGCAGCGGGGTCGCCCGCCCAGCGCGCGATGGCATCAAGCCAGCTTCCATAGTTGTTCTTCCTAAGCACTCTGCGATCGAACGCATTAGCAGCATCAGCCTGAGCAAAGACCGCCTGCAGCTCGGGCACCCACTGCGCCCAGTTTGTCTTGTGGGGCGCCAGATGGTGCGCAATAGCGCGGTCGTGGGCGCGACAGATTTCCTCAGGCCCCGATTCATCAGGCTTGTCATTCTCAGCAGACCAGGCCGCATAGGGAATAAGAGGCCGCAGCAGCATATCTAGGTAGGAAGGGGTCTTCCAGAACTTTGCGATGCGGTCCATCACTGCCATCGGCAGTGGGTCGTAGAAACGCCGCCAGTAGTCGCGCACGGCCTGCTGACGCTGAGCCTCGCCATCGGTCTGCAGCCGCTGCTGAAAAAGATTCAGGCTATCGAAGGCATGCTCTCGCAGCATGCGATAACACCAGCCATGAATCGTGGATATGGCTGCAGCATCCATAGCCTGCGCAGCGGTTTGTAGGGTCTGGGCATGTAACGGCCACTGGTCTTGTGCGAACTGACTACGCCAATTCGTAAGAAGCGGCAGTAATGGCCTTGACTGGTCAGCCTCCAGAAGCCTCTGGCCAAAACAACGCGCCGCAAGGCCTAGGGCTTCGCGAATACGGCCGCGCAGCTCCTGGGTGGCCGCCTCGGTAAAGGTGACCACGAGAATTTCTTCGGGAGACCTGCCAGGCTGCTGGGAATCTCCCGGCCCTGGGTGGGCGAGCACTAAGCGCAGGTAGAGCAAGGTAATGGCAAAGGTCTTGCCCGTTCCTGCGCTGGCCTCGATCAGCTGGCTTCCCCAGAGTGGAAACTGTAGAGGCTCCAGTAGCCTTGGCGCAGCGATCATGCGGCCTCTGCCCTCGCCTGCCTAGTCTGCCGAATCGGTATCACCTGGGCCGTGGCTTTTATAGGAGCATACAGACGGCTACAGAGGGTGAAAAACGATCCGTCTTGCACCAGGGCGGCAAAACTGGGGTAGGCGCGGGCTAGATAGGGGCTACGGTCTAGCTCTCCTAAAGAAGACGGATTCACGTACGGATTGCCCTCATAGGCCTCCCGCACGCTTTTTAGGTCCGATCGGGGCTTCTCACTGTGCGCGATTGGGGAGTCTGACCCTGGGCTTTTCGCCATTTTTTCCGCCCTTTTTTCCGATTTATCCGAAGAGGCAGAAAGCCAGGCAAATCCGGTGCGTGCCGCCAATGGCAGGGGGCGGCACAAGGCCTCGCAATAGGCGGAGCCCAGGTCGGTGAGCAGTTGCTGCGCATGCCCAAGATCGATGGGCGCAAAGCTAACATCGGCATTGAGCCCCAATACCTGGGTGGTCATCGCGCAGCCAAGCTCTTCTGCAGCCACGACCTGCAAGGCCAGGTGTTCCACCCAGAACCCCAAGAGCTTGTCGAAGGAAACCGTACCCTTCTCATCACGCAGCCGCCGAGGGGTGACAACAATGCGAGTTCCCTCATTGCCCAGACAGAAACACTGGTCGATGCGGTCTACCAGCATGAGTGGTGCTGGCAGCTGCAGCCCACTTGCCAGGCTATCTTCCAGACCATCTTCGAGACTCACTTCGGGACTCACTTCGGGACTCACTTCCGGACCAACTGCCAGGCTAACCTCCAGGCCCACTGTGAGGTCAGCTTCGCGGGCTGGGCCATCAAAACCCAGACGCAGTGCCTCATACCGGGCATACAACGCCCGAGCCTCTGCAAGCGCCTCTGCCATCCAGGTGTCACGGGCAGCCCCCACGGGGAGATCGCCAGCCGCCCTGATCTGCGCCATGGCCCGATCAAGCAGCCCGTCAAGGGAAAGCTTTTGATCAAAGGCCTGATAGCAGGCATCCACCAGTGCCTGCTCCTGCGCGAAGCGGCTAAGCCCAGTCACCAGGAAGGTCTCTTCATCGTCTTCGGCAACAGATCGCGCCTCACTAAAGCTGACCTTCAGGCGCTCTTTGAAAAAAACCGCTGCGGGCTCTTTAAGGAAGGCCGTCAGTTCGGCCAGGCGTACCTGAGTGCTCGCGCCGCTGCGCTCGCCGGTATCGGTAGAGTCGCCAGAAGGCAGCGGCAGGGGCAGGTGCTGCCCGGCCCAGTAGGCGGTGTCTGTGGCCCCCATTCCATCGGCCTGCCATTCCCGGCCATAGGTAAACCAACGGTCTGCACCCGCCGACCCCGCTAACGGAAAGTAGGCAGGATGAAAGGGCTGGAGACGATGCCCCTGGGCGAGGGCCACCGACAGCCTTGTCTCTGAGTTGGGTGAGTTTGCTCTGGCTACCCAGGCATCGTCGATATGGTCGCGCAGCTGACCGACCAGCACCGAGGGCGCGCGGTCGGAGTCATCGACAGGGCTTTTGCCAATCCAGCTAATGTAAAGGGTGTCGCGGGCTGAGACCAGCGCCTCAAGAAAAAGATACCGGTCGTCATCGCGGCGAGACCGGTCACCTGGCCGCAGGTCATGGCGCATCAGGTCGAAGTCTGCCCGCGGCCTGCTGCGGGGAAACTCGCCATCGTTGAGGCCCAGCAGACAGACCATGCGAAACGGAATCGCCCGCATCGGCATCAGGGTGGCAAAGGAAACCCGCCCCGCAAAGAACCGCTGGCCAAACTGCTGCTGGGTAATACGGGCCTGCCATTCCGACCGCACCACCGAGAGTGGAATGGGGTCATCGAACCTGGCCTCAGAACAATCTTGTTGCCAGTCGAGCAGGGCCGACTGCGCCTGCAGCAGAAAGGCTTTTTCTTCGGTGGACTGTGGCGTAAAGAAGTCGCCCAGCATTGCCGCAAGCAGAGCAGCCCAGGCTGCTGGACTCGCCGACTCGGCAAGCCTGGCGCGGTAGTCGCGCATAGTGGCAATAACTAGCGCCAGAGAGCCCACGCAGCTGGCCTCCAGGCCCGAGACCTCGGCATACGGCGAAATCTCCTGCCAGAGCGGCGTCTGACTGGTGGCAGCAAGGCTGTCTCCCACCGCATAGCCCAAGAGCATGCGCTCAAGACCAAAGACCCAGGTGTTCTGATCGACCGTATGGCCGGCGAAGGCGCCGCGATGCTCGGCATCAAGCGCCCAGCGCACATTCGACTCGCGTATCCATTGGCCAAGCAGCGGCAGCTGTGCCTCTGGCAGACCGATGCGATGGCGCACTGCCGGCACCCCTAAAAGAGCCATGAGCTCCGAGGCCGTGCACCGTGCCTCGGGAAGCGCTAATAGAAAATCCAGGGCCTGCGCCATAGGCAGCTGCTGACTGAGTACCCGGTCGGTAATCGAGAAGGGGATTCGTCGGGGGTCGTCTGCCGCGTGCTGGCCAAACACAGCCTCAATCACCGGGGCATAGGCATTGATGTCGGGCACCATGACCACGATATCGCGGGGCTGCAGGGTCGCGTCACGGTCAAAGGCATCAAGCAGCTGGTCGTGCAGAATCTCTAGCTCGCGCTGCGGGCTGTGCGACTGATGAAAGACGATCGATCGGTCAAGGGCATTAGCAGGAAGCCCATGATGCGTCTGGCCCTGCAAGATGTTGTCTTGCAGTTGATGCAAGAGGCTGTCTCTGCCCGGGCTCTCAAAAAGATCGATGCGCTGACTGGGCTGCCCATACCGGTCGTCGATCCGAGGCTCTTCGGTTGCCTGAAGCAGGCCCATATAGTCGCGGCCCTGCTTGCCCCAGGCCGACAGCAGGGTATGCGTGGGCTCTGACCAGTCTTCCCGGCAAGGGTTATGCACGCAGACAAAGATCTCACTGCACTTGGCTATTGCCTGCAAGACCTCCAGTGACTGCCTAGGCAGTGCCGAGACACCAAAGACGAAGAGCCGTGAGGGCAATCCGACAAGACGCACCGCAGACCCGTAGACCTTGTGCAGAAAGGCCTGATGCACCGTTGCCCGACTCGTCTGACCTTCGGGGCCGACATCACCAAGCAGGTCGCGCCAGAGCGCTGGCTGCCAGAGATCGGCCGGTGCAATAGGGCTCTGACTGCGGTCGGCATGAATGATGACGTTGCGGCCCTCGGCCCAGGCATTGAGCCAGTCTGCGCGATACACCTGGTACTGGTCAAAGAGGTCGGCAACCTGCTGCGCCAATTGGTAGCAGCGGTTAGGGTCTCGCTCTGGCCCCAGAAATCGCACCAGGGGCAGATACAGCGGCTGCTGCGGCAGCAATGAGAGCAGCCGCATTAACCGCCAGACGAGCCGCTCTTTATCAAAGGCCGACGTGTCGGGAACCGCATCGGCACCAAGCACCGCGCGGTAGGCCTGCCAGACAAACCGCGAGGGCAGAGAAAGATCAAGACAGGCCGCGATGCCCAGACCCCCACCGCCATCGGCCGCCGGGTTTTCAGCAAGGCCCAGCTTGAGCCACTGGGCTACCCCATTGCTCTGCACCAGAATTGTTTCGTCTTCGAGGCCAAGAAGCGGGTGGCGCCGTATCCAAGACACCAGGAAGTCGCGCAAGGCCTCCGGCCGATTGCTATGGATGAGCTGCAGCCCCTGGCCCATCAGCGACTCTGAGGCCAGGGCCCGCGCCCATAAACCCCTGCCCTATTGCGCAGGGCCATCGCGCGCAGGCTGATCGGGCGAGTTTTCGGGCGGATTGTCGAGCGGGTTTTCGTGCGGAATGCTGTCGACATCATCGGCCACCGTAGCGGACTCCGACAGGTCGAGCTCGAGCATGGCCCGACTGGCGATTGCCTCGGGAATTGGGCTCTTGGGTGCCACCCCCAGGCTTTCAAAGTGCTTGGCCTGACTCACCAGGTTGCCCCGGCCCAGGTAGAGCTGGCCAAAGGCCTTGTCGTAGCTGGTCTTTACGACGTCGATCTGACGGCCCAGGGTTTCCATGGTCTCTAGAAAGGTAACCAGCTTGCGATAGATCTTGGCAGCACGGTCGATCAGATCGGCCGTATTGGCATTCTGTTCTTCAAACCGCCAGAGCTGCCGCACGATGTTCAGGCTGGTGAGCAGTGTGGTGGGCGTGGCCACCAGCACATTTTGTTCAATAGCCTTTTGAAAGAGCGACTCATCGGCCTTTAATGCCTCCACAAAGGCCGACTCCACCGGCACAAACATAAAAACAATCTCGGGGCTGTTAAGCCCGGGAAGCTCAAAATAGCTGCGATTTGACAGTTCACGAATACGCTCGGAAACCGCTGCCACATGGTCTTTTAAGGCCAGCATTCGCTCGGGCTCGTCTTCGGCATTTACATAGCGGGTATAGGCATTAAGAGACACCTTGGCATCAATGACCAGATGCTTGTTCTGCGGAAGAAAAACAACTACATCGGGGCGTTTGCGGCCCTCTTCGGTATGAAAGCTCTGCTCGCGCTTATAGTCTCGGCCCTCGCGTAGGCCGGATCGATCCAGCACATTGGCAAGCACCAGCTCTCCCCAGTTGCCCTGCTTTTTCACGCTGCCCTTTAATGCCGTGGCAAGCCCGTGGGCCTCTTCGGTCATTTTCTGGTTTAGAGCTTTGAGCTGCAAGAGCTCCTGGCGCAGCGCGGCCTGCTGCTCCGCATCCTTCAGGTGAATCTCTTCGACCTTGGCCTTGAATTCCACCATACGTTCGCGCAGGGGCGTGAGCAGCTGGCCCAGGCTTGCCTGATTCTGCTCGGCAAACCGCTTGGTTTTTTCTTCCAGAATGTCATTGGCCAGCGACTTGAACTGGTCTGACATAGCCACCTTGGCATCTTGCAAGAGCGCGATCTTCTGCTCGTGCAGGGCAGCCTGCGCCTGCAACTCGGCACGCAGAACCACCGCCGCGCGCTCTGCCTCTTGTGCCAGCTGCTCGGCGTTCTCGCGGGCCTGACGCTCGCCCTGCAGTAAAACAAGCCGTTCCTGGGTGCGGGCGATCTCGGCGGCCATAACAGACTCAGCCTCTCGAACCGCAGTAGCCATGCGTGCGCGCATGACCAGCCAGACCACCAGGGCAGCAGCCGCTGCCGCAAGCACTGCCGCAATCGTTGCGACGATTACAATCGGGGAGTTGATCACCGCCGTATCATGACGTAAGTAAAGAGACATGGCTATTCTAAATCTTGCCGCCTATCAGTTCACTGCCATTACCGACACGCAGGCCGTACAGCGTGATCTGCTGGCGCAGGCCACCGGCTTAGGCATTAAAGGCACGATTCTGGTTACGCCCGAGGGCCTGAATGCCTTTCTGGCGGGCCCCGAAGGCCCATGCCGGGCAATGCTGGCCTGCCTGCGGGCGATACCCGGGTTTGCACAACTGCAGGCCAAGGAAAGCTGGTCGGACACGGTTCCCTTTCAGCGGTTAAAGGTCAAGTGCAAGAATGAGATCATCCGCATGGATCATCCGATGATCCAGCCCGAAAAAAACCGTGCCCCTGCGGTAGATGCCCAGACCCTTGCCCGGTGGCTCGACCAGGGCCATGACGACCAAGGCCGCCCCGTTGTTATGCTCGATACCCGTAACGACTTTGAGGTTGACTATGGCCGGTTTGCCAATGCCATCGACTGGCGTATTCAACGGTTTACCCAGTTTCCGCAGGCCGTGCGAGACCACCGCGATACGCTCGCAGGTAAAACCGTGGTCAGCTACTGCACCGGGGGCATTCGCTGTGAGAAGGCGGCACTCTTTATGCAGGCCCAAGGCCTAGACCGGGTGCTGCAGCTTGAGGGCGGAATACTGAAGTACTTCGAAGAAACCGATGGCCGCCACTGGCAGGGCAGCTGCTTTGTCTTCGATGCGCGCGAGGCACTCGATGCTGATCTGCAGCCAGCACCCAGATCGCTCGGGCCTAGCCCGCAGTTACCGCGCCGACCAGCCAGTCTCTTGGTTTTATCGCCCGATAAATAGCCGCCTCGGGGCTGTCTGGCGCAGGATGCCAGTCGTAGCGCCAGGTAACCACCGGCGGCATGCTCATTAAGATGCTCTCGGCCCGCCCGCCGCTTTGCAGGCCAAAATGGGTGCCGCGGTCGTAGACCAGATTGAACTCCACATACCGGCCGCGACGATAGGCCTGAAACTCGCGTTCGCGGGCGCCGAAGGCATGGCCTCTTCGGCGCTGCACGATGGGCAGATAGGCGTCCACAAAGGCATTGCCCACCGCCTGGGTCATGGCAAAACTCTGGGCAAAGCCGAGTTCTGAAAAATCGTCATAGAAAACGCCGCCAATACCCCGGGCCTCGTCACGGTGCTTGAGATAAAAGTATTCATCGCACCACTCTTTAAACCGCGGATACAGCGCAGGCCCGAAGGGCTGTAAGGCCCGGGCACAGGTCTGGTGAAAGTGCACCGCGTCTTCGTCAAACGGATAGTAGGGGGTGAGGTCCATGCCGCCGCCAAACCACCAGATGTCTTCTTCACCAGCCCGTACGGCCTTGGCAACAAACACCCGCACATTCATATGCACCGTGGGCACATAGGGGTTGTACGGGTGAAATACCAAAGACACGCCAATCGCCTCAAACCCCCGGCCCGCAAGTGCGGGACGGTTTTGGGTGGCCGAGGGAGGAAGGTGGTCTCCGCGCACATGCGAAAAACCCACGCCACCGCGTTCGAGCAGGCCGCCGCCTTCAATAATGCGGGATCGGCCATCGCCGCGTAAGGGCGAGTCGTCGGGCTTTACCCAGGCGTCCTCGGCAAATGCATGGCCGTCTTCAGCGGATACCGCCTGGGTGATCCGGTCTTGCAGCCCCAAAAAATAGCGGCGCAGCTCGTCAACATCAATCATGGCTGGCTCCCCGGTTTTCGTGTCTCTAGAAGCTTTATCAGGGCATACAAGGCCAGATTCGCTGGGGTGGCAATGCCCAGCGCATGGCCACGCCGCACAATCAGGCCATTTAGGTGCTCAATCTCGGTAGGCTTGGCGCGGGCGACATCCTGGGCGGTAGAAGAACGCTGGCCCGCCATGGTCTGACCGATCTTTTCTGTGGCAGCGCGCGCGGCCTTCAGCGTAAGCCCAATGCCGTCAGCCTGGGCAACAGCCACCACCTCGCGCACGGCGGCATCCATAAGGTCACGCATTGCCGGCACCGCCACAATCTGCCCGTAGGGCATCTGAGATAGGGCCGATACGGCGTTGTAGGCGCAGTTCACCACCAGTTTGCCCCAGAGTTCGGCCATCACCGATTCGGAAATTTCCACCACCACCCCGGCCTTGGCAAAGGCAGACTGCACCTCGGAGAGCCGCTCTACCGCCGACGGTTCACCCGATTCGCCCGCCTGCAGCGGACCAATCACGAGTTCTCCCCGGCCATGGTGGGTGACATGCCCAGGCTCGGACAGGGCGGTAGCCACATAGACCGCTGTGGGCACCACCAAGACCCCGCTCAGCCCCCTAGCCTGAAGAACGCGCTGCAGACGCTCTGGGTTGTCGACACCATTTTGCATGCTCAGAACCACCGCCTGGGGATGCAGAAACGGGGCGATCTGCTCTGCCACCAGTTCGGTGTCGTAGGACTTCACGGTTAAAAGCACCAGCCGGGCGCCAGAGATATGCGAGGGGTCAACGCTTGCCTGAATATCAGTGAGCAGATGCTCATGGCCATCGGCCATGGTGATGCGTAGCCCTTGGCCTGTGACCGCCCGAACATGGGCCTCGCGCCCAATCAGCGTCACCGCATAGCCCGCCTTGGCAAGCAGCCCGCCAAAGAAACTGCCCACCGCACCTGCTCCCACAACTGCGACATCGGGCTGGCGGTGACCCCTATGGAAATGAGAAGACTCTGTCATGGGCTGCCATTAAAACATCTTCCAAGGTTTTCGCTACAGTGGGGCATGGCAACAAATGCTCTGCCCAGTTTCCCGTTTGCAACCCCGGAACTGAATCCGGCCTGGCAGGCGGTCGCACAGATAGCCCAAGGGGCTCTGCCCACTATTTCCGCGCTTCGCAGCCCCTACGACTGGGCGCCTGGATCTGCGTCTACGACCGCGCCCACGCCTATGTTCATACCCGCCTGGACAGACCGCGATACCGCCTTGCAGTTCTCTGCCGCCGGCATAACGCTGGATGCGCGCAACCAGGCCCTCGGACACGATGCCTGGCGGGCGCTCTTGCACCTCGCTGAGACCCAGAGGGTCTTTGACTGGGCGAGCGCCCAGCGGCAGGGCCTTCTGGTCAACACCACCGAAGGCCGCCCTGCCCTACATGCCTTATTGCGGGCCGGAGCGCCGGATAGCCAACCCGATCTCGGCGCTGCGCTGGTCAACAGCCCGTCCTCCGCAGGGCCCATCGCCTCAGCGTCCGAAGAGACCGATCCCAGGTCAGCGGTTTTTACGGAACGCGAACGGATGCTGGCTGCCGCGCAGGCCATTCGAGAGGGTGCATGGAAGGGATTTAACGGGGCAGCCTTCACCGATGTGGTGAATATCGGCATCGGGGGCTCCGATCTGGGGCCGCGCATGGCGGTACAGGCCTTGGCAGGGCAGCCCGACTCCACTTCCGCCCCTCGCGTGCACTTTCTCTCCAACCCCGATGCCTGGACCGTTCAACCACTACTGGCATCCCTGAACCCTGCAACGACATTATTTATTCTGCAGAGCAAATCGTTTACCACCCCCGAAACACAGCGGATTGCCGCAACCGCCCAGGACTGGCTTGCGGCTGCCGGGTGCCCCCCCGAAAAGCGCATGGCCCACTGGGTGGTTGTCACTGCGCGCACCGACCTTGCCCAGGCCAGCGGCTTTCTTCCGAACCGACTATTTCCCATCTGGCCCTGGGTGGGCGGGCGTACCTCGGTCTGGTCTTCCATCGGGTTGCCTCTGGCGGTGGCCATCGGGCCGCAGGCATTTCGGGATTTTCTTTCTGGCGGCCGGGCCATGGACGATCACTTCTGGTCCGCACCGGCAGACAGGAACATGCCGTTGGCGATGGCGCTGATTGCCCTATGGAATCGGCATTTTCTGGGCTGTCCCACGCAGGTGTTGGCGGTTTATAGCAGCCCCCTGGCAGGTTTTTTGCCCTACCTGCAACAACTGGAAATGGAGTCGCTGGGCAAGCGCACCCATATCAACGGGCAGCCAACAACCATCGCCACCGGCGCCATTATCTGGGGTGGGCTTGGCATCGATGGTCAGCACGCCTACTTTCAGCTGCTGCATCAAGGCCAGCATCGGGTGCCGATAGACTTTCTTGCCGTGGCTCATGATCCCTGCCCCATGCCCAATGCACCAGCCCATCAGGCTATGGTTCATACCAACCTGCGGGCCCAGGCGCAGGCCCTGGCATTAGGGCGGTCACCCGAAGAGACAGCGGCGTTTCTGCGCCAGGAGGGGCTGAACGCCGAGACAATCCAAAGCCTCACCCCGCATCGCAGCTTTCCCGGCAATGTTCCCAACAGCAGCCTGTGGCTCAACGAACGCGACCCATTTCATCTCGGCGCGCTCACCGCCCTTTATGAGCACAAGGTATTCTGTCAGGCCATGCTCTGTCAGATCCAGCCGTTTGACCAGTGGGGGGTCGAACTGGGAAAGTCTCTTCTGCCCCGCTAATGGTCTCGCTTATGCCAGCTCCCAAGACTAAGACGCCAGAAAGCCGCCAAATCACGCAAACAACCGAGACAGAGATCTGCCTCGCAGGCCCGTTCACGCTGGCGCTGCTGCGCAAGTCGCAGTGGTTTTCTGAGGTAAAACCGATTCGCCAGCAGCTGCGGGCGGTCTATTTCGACACCCCCACGGCTGATATCGCAAAGGCTGGCGCAGGCCTGCGCATTCGCCGAGAGTCTGGGTCGTGGGTGCAGACGCTCAAGGTAGAAACCGCATCGGGAAGCCGTATCGAGTACAGCCACATTCTGAAGCAAAAGACCCTGTACCCTTTACCAGAGATCGCCAAAGAGGGACTGCCCACAGCGGCAGCGCTCAAGGCCCATCGGCTAAGCAGGGCCGCAATACTGGCCCTCAAGAAACCCTCGTCGCTTCAGCCCCTGGTCGAAGTCCGCGTCACGCGACAACAGTGGCTGCTGCACTTCGAGCAGAGCCACATTGCAGTTGCCCTCGACATTGGGTCTGTCCGGCGTCCTTCGCAGCCGCCACCGGCGGGCATGTCCAACACCGCCCCGCAAGACGAGGAGAGGCTCGATATTAATGAGCTCGAACTCGAACTGATGGCAGGCACCAGCCAGGGGCTCTGGAGGCTCGCGGCCGCGCTTATCGGCTGGTTGCCACCCTTGGGGTTTGGTCTTGAGCCACGGTCAAAGGCCGAGCGCGGCCTTGCCTGGGCATATCCTGCTCTGGCGGAGGCAGCCTCGCGAACTGCCCGGCAGCAAACGCGCCGAAAACTAACCGCGCAAGACCGAAGCCTTGGCACTGTGCTGGGCCATCATCTGAAGGCGGCCGTCCTCACCCTAAGCTACCGCATCATCCAGGCGCGGTCGCGTATCGACCCGGAAGACACACACCAGGCACGCGTGGCCCTTCGGCAGATTCGTACCCTGTTAAAGCTGCTGGTTTCCGCTGGCTTCCCGAGGCTGGTCGAGGGCCTCTTACCCCGATGCGCAGAAGTCGCCGATGCGCTTGGCGAGCTGCGAGACCTCGATGTGGTCATCGACGCGCTGGTGCAGCCACTGGTTGCCAGACTGCCCAAAGACCCCGCCCTTCGGGCCATGGCCAAGGGGGTCGAACAGTACCGAGAGGCAATACGTAAGGCCCTGCGACAGCATCTCGCCGAGCGCGAGATACCGCTGCTGCTATTTGCGCTAGGGCAGCTAAGCGAGGAAATGCCCAAGACGCACACCGTCATGTCTTCGGAAGAATTCGCCCGCTGTGAGGCACGCCGGCTGCGCAAGAGAGTTGCGCGCCGGGAGCGTATCTCTGCAACAGAGCCCTCTGCGCAGGCCGACCATCGTCTGCGTCTGGCCCACAAGGCGTTACGGTATGCAATCCCCATACTGCAAGACCTGAACGCACCGCAAGACCTGAAGGCCTGGGCAAAGGCCTCTGCCAGGGCGCAAGAAACTCTTGGGCTCGCCCAGGACAAGGCCACCGCACGCAAGACCATTACCAACGCACTAAGGGCCTCCCCCATGGACGCCACCATGCAGGCACGCGCGCTGGCGGTGATAGAAGGGTTTCTTCTGGCACAACAATAAAAAAGCGTAGGGGACGTACGATGAAATCGATAGCAAAAAAGAAGAAAAAGAGCGGTGCTGGAGAGCTTTCTGCGAAGGCCTACGCCAAGACGCTGCGGTCGCTACAGATTGAGCTTGTGAAAATGCAGGAATGGGTTGTGGCAACCGGCGCCAAGATCGTGGTGATATTTGAGGGCCGTGACGCTGCGGGCAAGGGCGGTGCCATTAAGCGAATCATCGAGCCGCTCAACCCGCGTGTCTGTCGGATTGTGGCGCTGCCCAAGCCTACAGAAACCGAGCGGCACCAGTGGTATTTTCAGCGCTATGTGGCCCACCTGCCTACGGCAGGCGAAATCGTGCTCTTTGACCGATCTTGGTACAACCGCGCAGGGGTTGAACGGGTTATGGGCTTTTGCACGCCCGCAGAGACCAGCGACTTTCTTAAGTCTTGCCCCGAGTTCGAGCGCATGCTGGTTCGGTCTGGCATTCGCCTGATCAAATACTGGTTCTCGGTTAGCCCCGAAGAGCAAGAGCTGCGATTTCAGGAGCGCGCCTGCAACCCCTTAAAGACCTGGAAGCTCAGCCCAGTTGACATTGAGTCACGCGCGCACTGGCACGAGTACTCAAAGGCCAAAGACGCCATGATGGCGGCTACTGATATCCCGCAGGCACCCTGGTTTGTAGTGGATGCGGATGTTAAAGAAAGGGCCCGTCTCAACTGTATTAAACATCTGCTCAGTGAGATTCCGTACAAATCAGTACGGAGGGGGCCTATTGTGCTACCCGACCTGCCGCAGCCATCGAAAAAGACGCCGCGCCGGCCTCCGAAGGAGGCACAGCGCTTTGTTCCGGATTTTTTTGAGCAGCTACAGGCTAATGGGGCCTAGGCCTTACTCAGCCGAACCGCGCTTGCGCGAGGGAGCTTTGGCGGCGCCGTTTACAACCGACTCACCAGCCTTGGCAACGGCCTCAACGTTGGCCTCTACCATGTCGACGACCTGCTTGGTCGCCTTGTTCACGGCCTCGTAGGCGGTATTGGAGGCGCTAAAGGCCGACTTCACCAGAGCAACCACACCCTCTGTGCCCGAAGGAGCCGTCTTGTTCATTTCGTTGATCATTGCAGCGACCGACTTGTTGGCCTCAGCGACCTGGTGCTCAGCAAGGCGTGCAAACTCAGTTGCTGTCTCGGCATTGATGGCATAAGCCTTGCGTGCGTAGCTGGTGGCCTTGACAGCCAAAGGCTGGGTGTTGTGCTGGGCGGCAGCATAAAACTCTTGGTAGTCTTTCACGCCAAGCATCTGGTTGGAAGCCTCAGCAACATCGGCAAGGCTGGAACGCATGGCCTTGAGGTTGAGGTCAATCTGCTTTTCGATAGCGTCAAACGACGTGGCTGCCACCTGGGCAAACATGGCGTTGCTAGTCTTCACAGCGTTTAAAACCTGGTCAGGGGTAACGATAGCGTGGTTCATGGTAAATCCTTTCAGTAGTTAAATTGACGAACATTGTTGCAACGCAGAAGTTGAAAACTGTTTTGTTTACAACATGAGGGGAATAATATGCGGCGCTGCAACAAAAGTCAAGCCCCCCGACAAAAATATTTTTTCCAGCCCTGATTCCGAATTACGGAATTACGGTGACAGTTGGAATTACGGTGACAGTTTACTTAATTCCCGTAGGGAATTAAGTAAACTGTCACCGTAATTCACCGTAATTCCGAGCGATTGCTACTGAGGGCCTGGGCATTCAGGCAGATATACAACGCTAGATGTCAAAAGTTTTGACAGGCGCAGGTGCCTAGGGCTCTTCCTCCGGTCGGACGATGCCATACTTTTTAATGTAATAGTAAAGATGCTCCCGGGTGATCCCCAGGCGTCGGGCCGCCTCAGACACGTTGTGGCCCGTTTCCCCAAGAGTGGTGCGCACGATCCTTTCCACCACCTCCTCGCGGGCCATCTTCAGCCCCTCTTCCGAAGACACGTCCGCCACCACCATGACCGGAAACTTACCCTCCTGGTTACGCAGGGTTTTCTCGCTGCGGCTAAAGAAGGCCGCCTTACTCAGGGCAAATTCCAGCCGTTCCTTACTGAATGGCTTTGACAAAACGTCGAAGGCACCCGCCTTCACGCACCGCAACTGGGCATCTTCGTGGCTCTGCCCAGAGACCACAATCACCTTCAGAAGCACATTCCACAGCCGCGCCTGTTCTAAGAACCAGAGCCCCTCGGTGATGTCCTGCGGATCGGGCGGAAGCCCGAGATCGAGCATTACCAGTTCTATCTCCGGGTCGCCCTTGAGCATCGCCAGGCCGTCACGGGCGTTCGTAGCCTCGTCTGCCTCATGACCCAACTCCTCCACCAAAGCGCGCTGCAAAGGCCGAAGCTGATGGTCATCTTCAATGATCAAGACTCTCATATTTAAGGATTCTAAATAGAATGGTTCTACAACACCATCCTTTTTTCGTCGCGATGTCGCTGATAGCCGTGATCTTTTCGGCAACGACCGCATCGATCATTTCAGTCCGGGCTGGCAGGACCGAGCATGGCCGCATGCGCACCTGGTGGTATTTTGGGGCCGCAGTAAGCCTAGCTGCGGGTATCTGGTCGATGCATTTCATCGGCATGGTGGCCATGCAGTTCCCTTTCCCGGTGCAGTTTCAGCCCGAACTCACCGCCGCCTCATTCCTGCCCGCCCTCGTGGCAGGCCTCGGCCTTGTCACCATGGCCCGACGAAACCGCATCACATGGCCGTCCCAGGGCCTTATCTTTGGCCTTACTGCCCTCGGCGTTGTGGCTATGCACTACACCGCTCTGGCCGGAATACAGTTCTCACCCGGGACGCCAGCGATTTTAGGCCAGACCCTCCCAGATTCCCTTGACCAGAACCTCTCTGCCGCGCTGGACCAGCACGCGGGCCCCGCCATACCGATTCTTATCCTGCTGGTCATCGCCAACCTGATCGGCATTTTGGTGTCGGTCTTTGACCATCGGCTTGAGGATAGCCAGCGAAAGCGGGCAGATGACCTCGCCCATACCAACCGGCAACTCGGCTCCCGAGCCAGACAACTCTCATACGAGCTGGCGCGGGAGAAGACTATATTCGAGGCTGCCATAGACGCTACCCAAGACTGCATCTGGTCTTGGCGTCCTGACACCCAGGAGCTCTTTCTCTCAAGCCACCTGCACGTGTTATCAGGAACCGACCCACACGATTCCATAGCCACACTCGAAGAATTAGAAATGCGCCTGCATCGCAAAGACCAGCCAGCGTTTCGCAAGGCATTTCAGGCAGCGATAGTCGACCCCGTTGGTCAGATGCGGCTCAAGGCACGCCTGCGCCAGACTGATGGTGGCTGGCGCTGGGTGCTGTTTCGCGCCCGCATGGTCTCGCGTCCCAAGGCTCCTACCATGTTGGTTGGAGCGATTTCTGACATTCAGGCCCTGCAGCATGCCGAGGAAGAGGCCCGGCAGCTCGCCGAGCAGCAGCGCGAGATCGCCCACCTGCGCAGCCGAATCGTACGGATATTAAGCCATGAGCTGCGGACACCGTTGGCTGTGGTCACGACCAGTGCCGATCTGCTCGAGACCATTGCGCAGGCCCGATCTGATGACCAGAAGGCACGGCTGGCCCGATACTTCGGAAACATCCATCAGGCCCTGCACAAGATCGAATCTATTTTGAACGACGCGCTGCAGTTCAATCGACTGGAAACGGGCGACCGCATCGTCTCTTTCAACTGGGTCGCACCCGTTGCGCTTGTGCAAGAGGCCGTGCGATGGGCCTGCGACGGCCAGAAAAAACCGAGAACTTTGGTGGAAATCCGCGACCATGGTTTCCATGGGGAAGTGCAAAGCGATGCCCGTCTGCTCGAGCTCGTGCTGCGCAACCTTCTCACCAATGCCCTGAAATACGGGCAGGACAAGCCGGTGCTTGTCGAATTCCTTGCTGACGAGGACCGCCTCTGTATCGATTTCATCGACAACGGAATGGGCATCCCCGAGTCGCAGCAGGTGCAGCTCTTTCGGGCCTTTTTTCGCGGCAACAATGTGGGCGCCCTACCCGGCACCGGGCTGGGGCTATCTATCGCCCGGCGTGCAGCAGAGGCCTGTGGGGGCGAGCTCATGCTCGTTACCAGCTCACCGCAGGGCAGCCGATTCCGGCTGATTCTCCATGGAAGCCCCCGTAGGAAAATTTCTGCACCTGGGACATAATCTAGGCATGAATGCGCCCCTACAGCCCGAATCACTGCAGCTCACCTTCGCCCGCATCCGACGCGATATCCACGCCCACCCCGAACTCAAGTTCGAAGAGTTCCGCACCGCCGCCCTAGTGGCCGAACAGCTTCGGGCCATGGGGGTGGATTCTGTCCACGAAAAAATTGGCGGCACCGGTGTTGTGGGGCTGATTCAGGGACGGCAGCCAGGGCCCAAGGCGGTGGGCTTTCGGGCCGACATGGACGCCCTGCCCATGACGGAAAAAAACCTCTTCGCCCATGCCAGCAAGTTCCCCGGCAAGATGCACGCCTGCGGCCACGACGGCCATACGGCCATGCTGCTTGCAGGCGCACAACTGCTCTGCGACTCACGCGACTTTGCCGGCACCGTGGTACTGATCTTTCAGCCCGCAGAAGAGGGCGGCGGTGGCGGCAAGGCCATGGTAGACGACGGCCTTTTTGAGCGGTTTCCCTGCGACCAGGTGTTTGCCATTCACAACTGGCCAGGGCTGCGCGAGGGCGAGTTTGGCCTGAACCCAGGGCCTATCATGGCCTCGAGCAACCAGTTTGAGGTCACGATAACCGGTAAGGGCGCCCATGCCGCCATGCCGCACCTGGGCATCGACCCGGTACTCGTGGCAAGCCATCTGATTCAGGCCTTTCAGTCGCTCATTACCCGAAACTCCAAGCCAGTAGAGGCAGTGGTTATTTCGGTCACCATGGTGCAGGCCGGTGAGGCTGTTAATGTCATTCCCGACACCTGCAGCCTCAAAGGAACAGTGCGCACCTTTAGCCTAGAGGCCCTCGATGTCATCGAACAAGGCATGCAGCGGCTGTGCGACCAACTGCCTCTTGCCTTCGGGGCCCATGCCACGCTGCAGTTCGACCGGCAGTACCCGCCCACCGTTAACCATCCCGAGCCCACCGCGCTGGCCGCCGAAGTCGCCCGCAGCCTTGTGGGCAGCGACATGGTGCGCCAGCCTGTGGAGCCCACCATGGGCGCCGAAGACTTCGCCTATATGCTGCTAGAGCGGCCAGGTAGTTATATTTTTCTGGGCAACGGAGAGGTCTCGGGTGCGCATCGAGAGGCCGGCCACGGACTTGGCCCCTGCGCCCTGCACAACCCCAGCTACGACTTTAACGATCGGCTTATCCCGATTGGTGCAAAGTTCTGGCTTGCCTTGGCCCAAAGGGCGTTGGGCAACTAGCAGTCGCGATTCGCCCGCTAAGCGCCTTGCCCACGCGCTAATAGACGGCGGGCACAATCAGTTCTTTGGGCACGGGATGCCGAATATAGTCGGGGTTTTTCACCCGCGCCGGCAGCACCACCTCAGGGTGTTCCAGTTCCTCATAGTGAATCAGGCTTAACAGGTGGGCCATGTAGTTTAGCCGCGCCCGCTTTTTGTCGTTACCCTCGACTACCCACCAACGGGCCTCGGGAATATGGCTGCGCTCGAGCATGGTTTCTTTGGCCTTGGTGTAGGCCTCCCAGCGCCGCCGCGACTCCAGGTCCATGGGCGAGAGCTTCCATTGTTTTAACGGATCTTTAATGCGCATGGTAAAGCGCACATGCTGCTCCTCATCGCCGATCGAAAACCAGTATTTGATTAGCAGAATTCCCGACCGCACCAGCATCTTTTCAAACTCCGGCACCGTGCGAAAAAACTCCTCGTATTCTTCATCGGTGCAAAAGCCCATCACCCGCTCCACCCCCGCCCGGTTGTACCAGCTGCGGTCAAAGAGCACGATCTCGCCGGCCGCTGGCAGGTGCGGAATATAACGTTGAAAGTACCACTGGGTGCGCTCGCGCTCATTGGGCGCGGGCAGCGCCACCACGCGACAGACC
This sequence comes from Betaproteobacteria bacterium, assembly GCA_016868305.1. Lineage (GTDB taxonomy): Bacteria > Pseudomonadota > Gammaproteobacteria > Burkholderiales > Burkholderiaceae_A > Hahnella. Next base: position 35,171 of record VGHK01000013.1, read on the forward strand.
CGCGGGTTAAGCCGCTGGGTAATGCGCTTAATTGCCCCGCCCTTGCCTGCCGCGTCCCGGCCCTCAAAGAGCACCACCACCTTGAGCTTCTTGGCAACCACCCAGTCTTGCAGCTTTACCAGTTCGCCCTGAAGCCGAAAAAGTTCTTTAAAGTACAGGCGTCGGTCAATTGCCCCGTCGGCCGTTGGCCCTTGGGGAGGCATGTCCATAAGAAGCTCATCGAGCCGATCGTCGTCAAGCTCCATTTCGAGCTCTTCGTCGTAGCTATCGATCAGGTCAGCATGGGCGCGATGCTGTAGAGAAACGTCTGTTGGCCCCGGAGTCTTGTTTTTCATGGAAACGAGTCTGCTCCAAGTTCATTAAGATTCCATGACAAATATCAAACATCGAGAAACCGGCTACAGACCTCTGCAACATCTGGCGGCAGGCCCGGCGTGGCGGCCAGGGCCTCGATCGCCTGTTGCATCGCGGCCCTGCGGCTGGGCTCAAAGGTGCCCCAGCGGTCCAGCGAACGGGCCAGCCGGGCGGCCAGCTGCGAGTTACGCAGGGCAAGCGCCCCGAGCGTCTCGGCCCATAGCCGATAGCCATGGCCATCGGACCGGTGAAACCCCGATAGGCTTGCCATGAAATACACGCCCAAGACCGCCCGTACCCGATTGGGATTGGCAAGGTCGTACAAGGGATGGGCCAGCAGGCTCTGCACCCGTGCAAGGATCGTGTAGCCCTCCTGGTCGTGAATTCGCGGCGTGGAAATCTGAACCGAAAACCACTTGTCCATCGATAGCGGATCCTGGGCATAGCGCTGGGCAAAGTCATCAAGCCCGCGCGCGGCCGCCTGCGGCGCGACATGCTCCAGGCTCACCAGGCCAGCCAGGCAGGCCATGCGCCGGGTCATATTGGTTGCCCGCTGATAGCGACGCCACAAGGCCTCCGCACGGTCTGCATCGGGGGCAAGCAGGGTCGCCATCGACTGCGCCAGATGGCCCAGGCTGCGACGGCCAATATCGATGGCATTTGGAGAATAGGGCTTGTCGTCTGCGGCATCGTTGTGCAGATCCAATTCGCGCCAATGGCCTTCCATGGCCAGGGCCATTGCCAGTCGCAGCGCCTCCAGGCGGGCGCGGATCTGCACCGGATCCACTGCATGGCCTTCGGCCGCCCAGGCCTCGACCACCGTATTGTCGGCGGGCACTGCCAGGGCAAGCGCCTTAAAGGCATCGCTGAGGTCTGGGCTGGTGAGCACCCGAGCAAGGGTCTGCATCACCGCCTGCCTGTCATCGGCCAAAGCTAAGGCGGGCATCAGCTGACCCATCATCAAGCGCTGGCAGGCCTCCCAACGGTTAAAGGGGTCTGGGTCGTGGCCTGCAAGAACGCCCAGCTGGGTAGTGGTATAGGGATAGTCCAGCGCCACAGGTGCCGAAAAATGACGCAGCAGCGAGGGGATGGGCGCGGCCCCACCACGCTGCTCGGGCAGATCAAGGGCAAGGGTAACGGTGGCTTCATCGATCAGCAGCACCTGGCCTGCAGAGACCGATTGGGCTAGGCGGGTACCGGCCCCTTGGGGTAAGGCAATGTCATCGCCCGAAGAAGACAGCAGCCCCCAGACCAGGGGAATGGGCAAAGGCAGCTTCTGCGGGCTTCTGGGGTCGAGCTGCTGGGTCAGTTCCAGGCAGTACCGACCCGTTTCTGCATCCCAGGTGTCACGTACCTCGAGCCGGGGCGTACCCGGCGTGTCATACCAGCGCATAAACGGGGTAAAGAGCTCCGAGCGGCCGTTCGCATCGAGAATCGAAGAGACAAAGTCTTCGCAGGTGGCCGCCTGTCCGTCATGCCGCGCAAAGTACAGATCCATGCCCTTGCGAAATCCCGCAACCCCCAAAAGAGTCTGCAGCATGCGAATCACTTCGGCGCCTTTTTCATAAACCGTGGCCGTGTAGAAGTTGCGTATCTCCTGGTACTCGGCGGGGCGAATCGGATGGGCCATCGGGCCAGCATCTTCCGGGAACTGATGGGCACGTAGGGTGCGCACGTCTTCAATTCGCTTCACCGCCCTGCTGCTGGCGGCCTGCTCTGCCGTCAGGCCCTCGGCCAGCATATCGGCGGTAAATTCCTGGTCCCGCAACACCGTGAGCCCCTCTTTCAGGGTGAGCTGAAACCAGTCGCGGCAGGTAATGCGATTCCCCGTCCAGTTATGAAAGTACTCATGGCCAATCACCGCCTGCACCAGCTCGTAGTCTTTGTCGGTGGCCGTATCGGGGTCGGCCAGAACATACTTGGTGTTAAAAAGGTTCAGCCCCTTATTCTCCATGGCGCCGGAGTTAAAGTCAGGCACCGCCACAATCATGAAACGCTCAAGGTCGAGCTCCAGGCCAAACCGTTTTTCGTCCCAGAACACCGAATGCTTCAGGCTCTCCAGGGCATGGCCCGCGCGCACCAGGTCTTCGGGCTTGGTATAGACCTGCAAAAGCTTCGGCGCGCCACTTTGGCTAGTGATCGTTTCTTCAATACACGACAGCGATGCAGCCACCAGGGCAAACAGATAACTGGGCTTGGGAAAGGGGTCGTGCCAGACCGCGGTTTTAATGCCGTCTTTGGTCTGCTCAGAGATAAGGTTTCCGTTGGAGAGCAACACCGGAAAGGCCTCTGCAGGGCCGCGCAGGGTGACCGTGTAGCAGGTCAGTACATCGGGCCGGTCGAGAAAATAAGTGATCCGCCGAAATCCTTGCGACTCACACTGGGTATAGAGCCCACCCCGGCTGGCGTAGAGGCCCATGAGCTCGGTGTTGGCGGTGGGGTTTAGCCGAGTCTGCAGCTTGAGCCGCCCACTATCTGCGTCTTTGAGGACAAATACCGTGGGCGATACCGTAAAGGCCTCTGCCGCAAGGGGCGTATCGTCCCGCCAGGCGGTTACAAACTCCAGGGCATCACCCGTAAGTACCAGGTCGCATGCCTGCCCCGAGACAGAGGCAAATCCAAAGTCTGCTAACACCATGGTCTCGGTAAGGCCCAGACTGAAGTCCAGGGAAATGTCGGTAATGCGATGTGTTGGCGGCTGATAGTCCAGCCGACGAATCAGTGGGGCAGACAAACCAGACTGACCTTCTTTCATGCCTTAGCTCCTTACCAATGGATGGTATAAGTGTGCATGATTCTCGCGCCAACACCCAAAATCCCATGAAACAGTTCTTCAGGAAAAACCGTGTTTTTCTCATTAGCTTCGCAGTGCTCTGGGTGGGTGTTCAGGTCTGGCAGACGCGGTCTGTGCCGTCGGGGCCACCGCCCCAGGCAGCGCTGTCTCTGGCCCTCCCGCTCATAAACAATGGCGACATCATTGAAAACCATACGCTCGAACAGGCCATTGGCGCGCTCCGTGAGAGCCACCCCGGTACGCCCATAGCCCTACACGTCTGGGCGGAATGGTGCAGTTTCTGCAAGCTCGAAGAGGCCAGCATTAGCACCTTGGCCTCGGAGTATCCGGTTATTACCGTTGCCATTCAGTCGGGCGATGCCGCCCGCGTGCAGCGCTATCAGCAAGACCGGGCGCTCAACTGGCGCACAGTGGTCGACAGCAAGGGACAGATCTCCTCCATGCTCGGGGCCAGCGGCGTACCCACCTTTATGGTCATAGACAATGAAGGGCACTTGCGCACGCCCACCATGGGCTACACCAGCCTCTGGGGTATGCGGCTGCGGCTGCTCTGGGCCCGAGTCATCGCCTAGGGCCCAGACTCGCCAATCAGGGCGCGAGCCCGTAAAAGATTTTTTCATCATCCGCTTGAGGCAGTAGTCGACCCCCAGTCGGGGGCCTCAGAGTTCTCCCTGCCGATTCCGCCATGGGGCGGAACGTTATCTACTGACAAGGAGAAACTATGAAAAAGCATTTACAGACGCTTCTTCCCGTTGCTATGGCACTTGGCCTGACCGGCCTGGGAATGAGCAAGTTGGCGTGGGCTGCCAGCGAGTCGTCTTCTTTTAGGGTGGGCATTGATGTTGTCGCTACATGCTCTATCTCAGCGGCCGACATGACCTTCAACACGATAACCACCGGAACGACGGCGCAGACGGATGCTGAAACTCAAATCACTGTGAATTGTTCAAGTGGCGCGCCCTACTCGGTCTCGCTGAGCAACGGATCAAATTTTTCGGCGGGTCGCCGCCTCGGAAGTAACGGGTCATTCATAAATTACTCCCTGTTTAAGGACAACAGTCGCACGGCCGAATGGACTTTGATAAGCGGGTTGAACGGAACCGGAACTGGTGGCGATCAAACCCTGCCTATATTCGGCCGAATCGCCGCGGGCCAGAGCGTTCCTAACATGGGTGCGTACTCCGACACTATCGTTGCCACCGTCACCTACTAAGGCCTAGCCATGCCCCACTCGACAATGTCAGTGTCCGCAGCACGACTTGCGCAAGGCTGGTCCTTGCTGGTCTTCGCCAGTCTGGCCGTGCTTGCCAGCCTGCCATCAGTTGGCCATGCGGCGCTGGGTATTTCGCCACCCCAGCTGTTTCCAGACCGTTCGGGCATTGTCGTTACCGAGGTTCAGTCGAGCATGACCAGCGCCTCACGCTGGTCGGTTCGGCTGGTGGGCTGGGGTCCTGCAGGCGAAGAAATCGTAGGCGTGCCAGGCGATGTCTCTCCACGTTTCTTTGGTCTTGCACCCGGTGGCCGGCAACTGATTCGCGCCCGCATTAAAGAAGGCACCCGCTACCATCGGCTGCTGATTGAGCAGATTCCAGAGACCGACAATGAGATTACCGGCCTGGCCTTCCGGTTTCGTTTTAGCCTGCCTGTGTATCACCATCGCCAGGAGCCGGTTGCGCTTAATCCCGCAGTGGCTCTTGCGGAGGGCAGTTGCGCCAGCTTCCGCAATCCCGAAAAACTGGTGGTGCGCCTTGCGCTTGATACAGATATTGCAGGCCCCCAGACTCTCTTGCCTGGAGAGACCACCCAGCTCTGCCGTAAGGGAGCCCCAAGAGATACGGTAACGGCAGAGGCTGCCAGCCCCCGCAGCGACAACGCGACGGGTGCGGACAATAGGTCTGACGGAATGTCGGTTGCGGCGTCCTCTTCAGCCGCCGCAGACTAAAATGGGGGCCGCCCTTGTGGCTGCCCTCTGCCTGCTGCTCAGCGCACCCTCGCGGGGAGATGCAGACCCCGCGCACCCCTTGACTGCTCCCGGCAATCTGTCACTTGACCGCGACAGCCTCGAATTACGCGCGCTGGAGCTTAATGGCCAGCAGGTCTCAGCAGGCAGTCTCACCTATCTCGTCGACGACCTCTGTCTGGTGCAGGAAGACAGCCTGCGCCCTCTGCTGGCGAAGAACGACCTCGCACAACGTGCCATTGATCAAGAGACCTTTCTGGTCCTCACACCGCCCGCGCGCTGCGAGCACGACGATGCGGTCGGCGTCTTGCGCCTGCAGCTTCCCGCCAGTTGGCTCAAAGAACAGGCACTGCGGCTGAGCAGCCGCAGCACACCCAACCCGCTTCCCCTTCTTCTCGGAGCCTCGATCGACGACCCCGAGGCCCGCATCCGCGGCCTTAGCGCGGCACACCTCGACCTGGTGGCCGACCGGCACCGACTGCAATGGGGGCTTGGCGCAGCCCACCAAGGCCTGCAGGTATTCGTTACCGGTGGCCAGTCTGCTGCGCAGACCCCCAAGGCCACCATCGACTGGGTCTGGCCTTCGGGTGCGGCCCTAAGGCTGGGTGACCAGGTGGTCCGCCAGGGGCCCGAACAGCAGCCCCGCAGCCTGCGCGGGCTATCACTGACCAACCGGCTGCAGGTGCTGCGCCCCAGCGGTCTGGGCCAGGGTCAGGTGGCCCTGGATGCACCAGCGCGACTGCAGTTCTTCGATACCCAAGGCCAGCCGCTCTTCGCTACGGGGCTGCTTCCGGCAGGGCGCTATCGGCTCGAGGGGCTGGGTGCGCCCAGCCTACCTGGGCTGCTCACGGTGCGTATCGAGGGCCTCTCGGGGCAGACCGAGACCATCCTGCTGCCCTGGGTAGCAAGCCCCCTTCTGCTTGCGACCGGCGCTCGCCTGTGGGATGTCTGGATAGGCGAAACTTCCGCAGAGAACCCGACCGGTCTGCAGCCTGGGCTGCAGGCGACAAGCCCTTCCCAGTCCCTCGCCTTCTCTGGCCTCTGGGCCCAGGGATGGAATAGCACCGAAACCCTGCGACTGGGGCTGGGCCATGAACACGATTTCACCCAGGCCTATGCGGGCGTGTCTAGCCAGCGGTGGCAGGGCCTGCTGGTATCTGCAGACCTGGGGCTTGCCTGTCATGGGCAACACTGCCTGGCCACGGGTGGGCTCGACATCTCTGGCCAGCCGCGGTCAGGCCTGCAATGGTCAGCCGGTCTGAGGCGGCAGCTTCAGCACGCCAGTGCTGCATCCAGTCTGGCAGAGCCCGCGCAAGACCCGCTCACCAGCACAGCGCTGCGCATGGGGCACACGCTGCGGCTATCGGCAAGCCAGCGCCTGCGGCCGGGCACAACGCTTACCAGCCAGCTGTCCTTGGGCCAAGGAAGGCTGACCCTCGTGGGCCTGCAGCAGCGCATCAGCACCCAAGCCAGCCTGCAGGCAAGCCTGCGCACGGGATATACGGGTCCCGGCGCCAAGCCCCTGACAAGTGCCTTTATCAGCCTGCATCTGGCACTGCCCGATCGCCCCAGCGCAACGAGCCCCACAGGCAGCCCAGGCGCCCCCGGCGGCTACAGCAGCCGCCGCAGGCTATCGGCTGGCCTGCAATCGGATAATGGTGGCACTGCTAGCAACGGCCGCAACCCTGCTTCGGCCAGCGTCTCATACCAGCAGTCATTAGGCGGCGGGGCCTCTGCCCCGCAGATTGGGCTTACGAGGGCTACGGGCGGCAACGCCCGCCAAGAGCTGCGGCTGCAGCAGGCAGCATCCTGGGGAGACATCAGCCTGCAGGCCCGTCAGCCCCAGGGGCAGCAGGCCTCGGTAGATCTGTCCCTGGCAAGCAGAGTCTGGCTGACAGCCAAAGGGATGCACCTGGGCCCGGTGGGGGATCACAACCTGGTAATCCATACCCTGGGGCATCCCGACCTGCGGCTGCAGCTTGGACGACAGACTGCCGCGACCAACGCCAAAGGCATTGCCGCCTTTGGGCGCACTCCCGCATGGACCGAGGCGCAGTTTCGGCTCGATACCCAGTCGATTCCCTTTGACCTGCACTGGAAGACCAGCCAGGTGCGTCTGCCCACAGCGGCCCGCCGGGCCTACTGGATTGACCAGACCCAGGAGACCATTCGTATCCAGGAATATCGGCTGCAGGTGTCGGCTGCCGGACTTGCCCGGCTAAGCCGTATCGAGACCCGAAACGGCCAGCCGGTGGCCTTCACGCCAGAGGGCTATCTGGATATCGCATCACTCGCGCAGCTGCCCCTTACCGCGATCACGCAGGATGGCCAGCGCCTGACCTGTCACCAGGCAAGGCCAAGCGACACCGCCCAAGAAAATACCCGAGACCCCACGGGCGACTCAGTGGTATGGATAGACTGCCCCGGCCTGGCGCCTGAACCGGCACCCCGGCGGCCACAGATTCGCGAGGCCCTCTCGGGGCCTGCCCCCTCTTCGGGATAAGAAATTCATACCACCGAACGGGTTTGCGTGCTTAAATCGGAGGGTCGGGTTCCTGCCACAGGAGGGTTTTATGGCAACGCCTCTCTCCCCCAAAGATCTCTGCCTTATATATGTTCATGGCTTTCGCAGTTCACCAAAGTCGAGTAAGGCCATGCAGCTTTCCCAATGGATGGCCAGCGAAGGGGTACGGTTCGAATGCCCCGCACTCGACATTGCCCCGCTCACGGCCCTCGATGAAATCTCTTATCTGGTCGAAAACGCCCTTGTCGACGGCTATCAGCCGCGTCTCATTGGCAGTTCGCTGGGAGGCTTTTATGTCAGCTGGTTTATGGAACGGCATCCCCAAAAAAGCCAGTTTCGGGCGGCACTGATCAACCCTGCCTGCTGGCCCGCGCGCGACCTGGTCGACCAGGTCGGGCCCCTGCAGTCATGGCATGGCCCAGAGATTCTGCAGTTTCAGTCGGAATACATCGACGACCTGAAGTCTATGGAGGTGGGCCTCACCGACCCCCACCGCTATATGCTCGTGGCCGCTAAAGGCGACACAGTGCTTGACTGGAATGAGATGGTGGCCCGCTATCCGGGATGCCACACGCGCATCGTGGAAGGCTCTGACCACAGCCTGTCCGACTTTCCCGACCACTGGCCCACTATGAAGGCCTTTTTGTTTCAGTAAAGGGAATACGCAGTAAAAGCACCAGCCCCACGACAAAAAACAGGCCCGTTACAGCAATGGCCATGCGGTGGTTGTTCTGCGTGAGGGCGGTGGTCAGGCCATAGGCCAAGGGGCCCAGAATCGAGGCTAGGTGCACGGCCACTCCCCAGTAGCCAAAGACCTCGGCCTGTCGGTCTGCGGGCCCCAGTACCGAAATAGCAGCACGAGCACCGCTCTGGGAGGCGCCCATGGCAAGGCCCGCCAGATTGGCAGCCAGCCAGAACATGGCCTCGGTTTCACCCACGGCAGCCACCAGCACCATCAGAATCCAGGCCAAGAGGCTGATCACCAGGCTATTGCGATGGCCCACGCGGTCTTGAAATTTTCCAAACAAGAAGGCACCAATACTCGCGGTGATGTTAACCACTAACACCAAGAGAATCGTCTTGGCCATGTCAAAGCCCATGACCTGCTGGGCATAGACCGCCGCAAGCGTAATCACAGTAGCCACGCCAGCCTGATAGACCGTTATACAGACCAGCATCTTCCGCAAGGGTAGGTCTGGTGAGAGGCGCGACCATCCCGCCCAGAGCCGTCGCCAGGCGCCTTTCCAGTCTTCGGACGCCGCCACAGCCTCGGTATCCCCACCAATACCCGCCGCAGTTGCATATCCCCGATGCCCAGCCAGCACTGCCAGCGCAGGGAAACCCACCACCGCAAAAAGAATCGCCACCAGTACCATGGCACCGCCCACCAGCCACTGGGCGGGCAGCCCGCCCGAGGCCGAGAGGGTGAGGCCGAAAGCGTCTGCCAGCCCCGGCGCAAAGGCAGGGGCAACCGCCTGAATCCAGACAAGGCTCAGCGCCAAGGCCAACAGCCCGCCCCAGTAGCCCCAGGCCCAGCCATAGCCAGACAGGCGCCCCAGGTGGCTCGGGGGCGAAAGCTCTTGCAAATAGCCGGCGGTAAGGTCTTGGTGGCTGGCATAGGCGAGGTTGGAAACGACAAGTAACACTGCGGCCAAGAGCCAGTTGCCCGGGCCCACCGCGGCGAGGCCCGCAGTAGCCAGCACACAGGCAATGGTGGCCCAGAGGAGCAGCCGGCGCTTAGCACCATAGGCATCGGCATAAGCCCCAAGCCAGGGGGCAGAGACCATCACCAGCAGATAGCTCACAGAGAGAATGACCGTCCAGGCCAGTGTGGCCAGGGGGTTGTCGGCCATGACCACCGAGACAAAGTAGGCATTAAAAACGGCTGTGAGCACCACCGTGGTGTAGCCCGAATTGGCAAAGTCGAGGCTGGCCCAGGCCCAGAAGTCGCGCCGCCGCACGCCGGGGTTTAAGAGTTCTGAATAAGGCACAATACGATCCTTTCCACGCGAGTGGCCCTCCAGTTATAAGCCTGAGACGGTAACTCTGTTATGAACGCCAAAGTCTATGTGCGCACCTTTGGGTGCCAGATGAATGAGTATGACTCAGCCAAGATGATCGATGTGTTACAGGCATCGCATGGGCTGGAGTCTACCGACCGGCCCGAAGAGGCTGACGTTATTTTGTTTAACACCTGCTCGGTACGCGAAAAGGCGCAAGAAAAGGTCTTTTCTGACCTCGGGCGGGCGCGTGACCTCAAGAAACTCAAGCCGCATCTGGTGATTGGCGTGGGCGGCTGTGTGGCCAGCCAAGAGGGAGAGGCCATTGTGCGCAGGGCGCCCTATGTAGACCTGGTCTTTGGCCCACAGACGCTGCACCGGCTTCCAGCCCTCATCGAGGCGCGCAGGTCTACGGGACGGCCGCAGGTAGACATCAGCTTTCCAGAGATTGAAAAATTCGACAACCTGCCCCCTGCCCGCGTAGAAGGCCCCTCGGCCTTTGTCTCGATTATGGAAGGCTGCAGCAAGTACTGCAGCTTCTGTGTGGTGCCATACACAAGGGGTACCGAGGTGTCACGGCCGGCCGAAGATGTTCTGGCCGAGATTATTGAGCTCACCGATCAGGGGGTAAAAGAAGTTAGCCTGCTGGGCCAGAATGTAAACGCCTTTATCGATCCGAGCACCGGCACCGACTTTGCCGACCTGCTGCGCATGATCCACGACCTGCCCGGTATCGAGCGCATTCGCTACACCACCTCACACCCCAAAGAATTTAGCCAGCGACTCATCGACGTCTATGCAGAACTGCCCAAGCTCGTAAGCCATGTGCACCTGCCGGTGCAGTCGGGTAGCGACCGTATTCTTATGGCCATGAAGCGCGGCTACACCGCGCTTGAGTACAAGAGCATTGTGCGCCGCTTAAAGGCGGTGCGGCCCGATGTGTCGCTGTCCACCGACTTTATCGTGGGATTTCCGGGCGAAACCGAAGAAGACTTTGCCGCCAGCATGCGGCTTATTGAGGCTGTGGGCTTCGACCATTCCTTCTCGTTTGTCTATAGCCCCCGGCCCGGTACCCCCGCGGCATCGCTAGCGGACGACACCCCCGCTGAAGTCAAGCTCAAGCGGCTACAGACCCTGCAGGCAGCCATCGAGGCCAATGCCCAGGCGGTAAGCCAGGCCATGGTGGGCAAGGTCTTCTCGGTGCTGGTGGAGGGCCCTGCAAAAAAGAATGCCAACGAACTCATGGCCCGTACCGAGAACAATCGCGTGGTGAACTTCCCAGGGCCCGCCCGGTTGATCGGCCATATGATTCCCATACGCATTACCCAGGCCTTAAGCCACAGCCTGCGGGGCGAGGCCGTCTAGGTGCGGGCCGATCGCGGCAGCGGTGCGGTGCAAAGGCTAAGCCTGTTGGAGCACGACAATCATGGGCTTGCGGCCCTCTGCGGGCCGCTGGAACAGAACCTGCGCGCTATCGAAACCGGGCTTGATGTCAGCATTCGCCGGCGCGGCCCGATATTCGAGGTCTCTGGCGGACAGCAGTCGGTAGCCCGGGCCACGGCCTTGCTTGAGAACCTTGCCCAAAACCCAGACACCATTCGACTGGAGGACCTGCAGTTGGCCATGGTGGAACACCGCCCCATGGGCAGAACAAAAGGGCTAGGCACGATGGCCAAAGCGGGTGCCAAAGACACCGCCGAAAGCCATGACGACGCAGGTTTAGAGGAAAGCCTCTTGCACCCCGAGGCCGAAGAGGAAGGTGCCGTACTGCGCACCCGCAGGCGCGACCTGCGCGGCCGCACGCCCAATCAGCGTCAGTACCTGGCGCAGATTCTGAGCCATGATGTCTGCTTTGGTATTGGGCCGGCAGGCACTGGAAAGACCTTTCTTGCTGTGGCCTGCGCGGTGGATGCCCTTGAGCGGGATCTCGTGCAGCGCATTGTGCTGACCCGGCCGGCGGTAGAGGCCGGCGAGCGGCTTGGCTTTCTGCCGGGAGACCTTGCCCAAAAGGTAGACCCCTATCTGCGGCCCCTTTACGATGCCCTCTACGATCTCATGGGCTATGAAAAAGTAATTAAGCTCATCGAAAAGCAGTTAATCGAAATTGCCCCACTTGCCTATATGCGCGGCCGCACCCTCAACCATGCCTTTGTCATTCTGGATGAAGCCCAGAACACCACGCCAGAGCAGATGAAGATGTTTCTTACACGCATTGGTTTTGGCAGTAAGGCCGTGATTACCGGAGACCCCTCGCAGATCGACCTTCCCAAGGGGCACAAAAGCGGGCTGATTGATGCCCACAGTGTGCTGCAGGGCGTGCGGGGTATCGCATTTTTGGAGTTCACCAGTCGCGATGTGGTGCGCCATCCGCTGGTGGCGCGGATTGTCGAGGCCTATGCCCAGCAGTCTTCGGCTTAGCCTGCAATGGGCAATGCCCAGAGCGCCAGAGGCATGGCCCCTGCCGCGGCCACGTATTCGAAGGCTGCTGCTCGCAAGCCTCGGTGCCCAGGGAATACTTGCCGAGATCACCGTACGGCTGGTGGGCCAAAAAGAAGGTCGGCAGATCAACCGCGAGTTTCGTGGCAAAGACTACGCCACCAATGTGCTCACCTTCGCCTATCAGCATCACCCCGTGGTACAGGCCGACCTGGTGCTCTGCCTGCCAATTTTGACCCGCGAGGCAGGCGCCCAGCATAAAGACCTTTCTGCGCATTTTGCGCATATGCTGGTGCATGGCATGCTGCATGCGCAGGGGCTTGACCACGAAGACCCCGAGGAGGCCGAGCATATGGAGGGCCTAGAGCGACGTATTTTGAAACGGTTTCGACTGCCAGACCCGTATTCGGTACACTAGTGGGGTGTTTAACTCTCATGCCAGTGCATGTCAGACCCAGACCCTAGGCCCTCGGGCCTGAGTCATTCCCTCAAGCGTCTGTTCGGCCGTTTCTTTGGCCGCAGCGACGACAAAGAAGAGCTTATTGAGCAGCTCCGAGAGGCGCAGGCCCATGCTGTCATTGATGCCGATGCGGTGTCGATGATGGAAGGCGTGCTCCAGGTGGGCGATCTCGCCGTGCGCGACCTGATGGTGCCGCGCGCGCAAATGGATGTGCTCGATATCAACGACCCGCTCGACCAGATTCTACCCTTCGTGCTGCAGACGGCTCACTCTCGGTTCCCGGTGATCGACGGCAATAAAGACAATGTCATTGGCATTCTGCTGGCCAAAGACCTTTTGCGTGTCTTGGCCGACGATGAAGACGATGTTCGCGGGCTGCTGCGGCCTGCGGTATTTGTGCCGGAGTCTAAAAGGCTTAATGTTCTGCTGCGCGACTTTCGTAATAACCGCAATCACATTGCTATTGTTGTTGACGAATACGGCGGCGTGGCGGGCCTGATCACGATTGAAGATGTCATTGAACAGATCGTAGGAGACATTGAAGACGAGCACGACACCGACGAGGAAGAAGACAACATTATTCCCGTCGCCCACGAGCCCGGCCTTTTCCGCATTAAGGCGCTCACGCCGATTACCCAGTTTAATGAGGCATTTGCCTGCGCTCTGTCCGATGAAGACAGCGATACCGTGGGGGGGCTGGTTACCGACCATCTCGGCCGCGTACCCCATCGCGAAGAGCATGTCCAGATCGCAGGCTTTGACTTCGAAGTGCAGCGGGCCGATGCTCGTATGGTGCAGATGCTGCTGGTACGTCGCCTGCCCGATACCTCGGAGCAGCCAGACGCTGAGGGCCAATAGCCCATGAGTCTGGTTCTACCGGGGTGGCTGGAGAGCCTCGGAGCGCTGTTCTTCCTGGCAATTCTTATTCGCCTGTTTAAGACCCCCGCGGAATGGGCCGCCTGGCTAGCCAGCGGCCTGCTGATCGTAGGCTGCCTATTTGGCTTTCACTGGATCTTTATCAGCCTGCATACCTATGGCGAGATGCCCGCGATTATTGCCGGGTTTGCCACCATTCTTTTGGCACTCTATGTAGCCGCATACGGCCTCTTGGCAGGCTGGCTGGTGCGTCGGTTTCATTTGCAGCCTCTTGCCATCGCAGGGCTTATTACATCGCTGGAATGGCTGCGTGGCGTAGCCTTTACCGGCTTTCCCTGGCTCAACTGGGGCTACCAACAAGTCGACAGCCTGCTTGCAGGCTTTGCCCCCTGGATCGGCGTCTATGGCGTGGTCTTTGTCACCGCGCTGTCTGCCGCCTGGCTGGCCCAAGGGCTGCCCCGCCCCCTGCTCGCCACCGTGTTTCTGCACCTGGCTGGCGGGGTGGCGGGCACCATTGCGCTCACCAGTCCATCGGGGCTCCCGCTGCAGGCTGCGCTGGTACAGACGGCCATTCCACAGCAGATGAAGTTCGACCCGGCCCATGCCCTCGCCGGAGAGCAGACGGTGCTCAGTCTTGCCGCAGTAGCCGCCAACCCAGGCAGCCGGCTAGACCTTATCGTGCTGCCCGAAACCGCCCTAATTCAGCCATGGAACCGGGTATCTGCCAGCACCCAAGAAGCCTTACATCGCATTGCTGAGCGCAGCGGTGCCAGCCTCATTACGGGCATTCCGCTGCAAGATGCCCGCGGCTGGACCAACTCGGCAATTCTGATCAAGCCGTCGGAGCCCGCAGGTCAGTATGCCGCACGCTACGACAAGCACCATTTGGTGCCCTTTGGTGAGTTTATTCCCTGGGGGTTTCGCTGGTTTGTCGACCTGATGAACATGCCCCTGGGGGACTTTCGGCGCGGGGAACCCGTGCAGACCCCTTTTATGGTGAGTGACCAGCGCATCGGCGCCAACATCTGCTTTGAAGACTTGTTTGGCGAAGAGATTATCCGCGCGATGTCTCCTGAGCGATCAGAACGCGATCAGCCAACGATCTTGCTGAACCTGAGCAACCTTGCCTGGTTTGGCAATACCAATGCCCTCAGCCAGCACCTTCAGGTGGCCCGTATGCGCTCGCTTGAAACCGGACGGCCAAGCCTTCGGGCCACCAACACCGGCATGACCGCCGCCATTGACCACAAGGGGCGGATAATCGCACAGTCACTACCCCAGGAGACAGACCTGCTGGTTGCCCAGGTGCAGGGCATGACAGGCGTCACGCCCTACATTCGGTTTGGCAACCTGCCGGCACTGGGTCTGGCGCTCTTAAGCATTGCCACCAGTCTGATTATTGTGGGCCTGCGCAAAGGCTAGCGGTTCTGGCCACGAAATGCCCAGCCGGTAAAACGCTTTTCGATCAGCGCCGTGCAGATATAGAGCAGGATACCGAGCACCGCCAAGACCAATAGCCCGGCAAAGACAATCTGCACCTGAAAGGCCGCCTGGGCATCGAGCATCAGCTTTCCGATCCCTTTGTTGGCGCCCACGGTTTCAGACACCACCGCGCCCACGAAGGCCAGCGTAATGGCCACCTTCAGCGACCCAAAGAAATACGGCAGCGACCGCGGTATACCCACCTTGCGCATGATGTCGAGCTTTGAGGCGCCCAAGGCCCGCAGCACGTCTTCGAGCTCGGGCTCGGTGGTGGCTAGGCCCGTGGCGACGTTTACCACGATTGGAAAAAACGAGATGAGAAACGCCGTGAGGATGGCAGGAATTTCTCCGAGACCAAACCAGAGAATAAGCACGGGCACCACTGCCACTTTAGGAATCGAGTTAAAGCCCACCAAAAGAGGGTAGACACCGGCATAGATTGCCTTGTGCCAGCCCACGGCAATACCCATTAAAAGCCCAAACACTGTAGCAAGCGCAAAGCCTGCCAGGGTAGTCCAGAGCGTCACCCAGGAGTTACTGATAATTGGGGCTCGGAATTCGATAAGCGCGGCAAAGATCACCGAAGGCGCAGGCAGAATGGTAAGCGGGATACTAAAAACCCGGCAGGCAAGCTCCCATATAACAAAAAGGCCAATCGTAAAGGCGGCCGGCGAGACCACCTTCACCATAAATTCATCGCGGTCCATTAGTGCTTGCCTCCAATCATGCTGCGTAGTTCGTGCACCACGTCTTGAAACTCTGCGGTGTAGGTAACCTCAAGGTCGCGTGGGCGGGGAATCGTAACCCTGCATTTTTTCACGATACGACCAGGGCGGTTGGACATGACATAGACGGTATCGGCCAGAAATACGGCCTCGCGCAGGTCATGGGTGACCAGCATTACCGTAACGCCGCGCGCGGCATGAATGTCGCGCAGGGCGCACCAGAGCTCTTCTCGGGTAAAGGCATCGAGCGCGCCAAAGGGCTCATCGAGCATCAGCACCTCGGGCTCATGAATAAGCGCTCTACAGATAGAAGCACGCTGCTGCATGCCGCCCGATAACTGCCACGGAAACTTGTCGGTAAAGCCGGTGAGGCCCACCGAGTTAAGAAGGTCTACCGCCTTTTGCTTGTACTCAGCCCGATGAGAACCGATGCGCTGCCGATGGGGCGGCACGATCTCCAGCGGCAGCAGAACGTTATCGACACAGGTGCGCCAAGGCAGAAGGTTGCTGTTCTGAAAGGCCATGCCGACAGACTTCAGCGGCCGAGTAACCGTTTCGCCCTTTACCTTGAGCTCGCCCTTGGACACCGGATGCAGTCCACTGATGAGCTTCATGAGTGAACTCTTGCCACAGCCCGATGGCCCCACCACGGCAATAAACTCGCCGGGTTCAATATCGAGGCTCACATCCTCAATCGCAGGAACGGCAGACGCTCCCTTGCCATAGGCCATGGAGACATTGTTTAAGACTACCAAAGGATCCACGGGCACCCCCTATTGCTTACAAATACCACTTAACACTCACCACAGGACCCCTCCCCGCGATAAATCACGGGGAGGGGCTTTCAGGTCAGCGAAGGCTTTAACAACGGTAATTCTTACTGCACCAGGCGCTGCTCGCGCGGGGGCAGAAACTCAGAAGTAAAGATATCCTGAGCCTTGGGCTTGTTGGTGTACTTAAAGGTCAGACCGATCTGGTCGATCGAACGCGAAAGCCGACCCATATCGACACCACCGAGGCCATTCTTGCGGACATCGGGGGTAACGAAGTTACGGGTAATCGAAAGCTTCAGGCGCTCAAGTTCCACGTCGCGCTTGGCGATCTGGTTACGGGCCATCAGCGAATCGATTGCGGTCTCAGGCGACTTGACAGTCTCTTGAATTCCCTTAATGGTGGCGCGCACAAAACCTGCAACCGCCTTGGGATTGGCCTTGGCAAAGTCGGGGTTGACGATGATCACGTTGCCATAGAGGTCAACGCCGTGGTCTTTCATGAGCATGACCACAATGTCATCATCAGAAGCGCCATTGGCCTTTAGGTTCATGTACGACGAGAACCAAAAACCCGTAATGGCATCAACCTTGCCCTGCACCAGCATGGGCTCGCGCACCGGAAAGCCCACATTCTCGATCTTTACCTTGGAGGCATCGATCTTGTTGGCATCCACAAAGATGGGCCACTGGGCATAAGCCCCGTCGGGTGCTGGCGCTCCGAGAATCTTACCCTCAAGGTCTTTTGGCGTTTTAATGCCGGTTTTCTTTAGGGTGATGATCGCGAAGGCAGGCGTGTCATAGACCATCTGTACGGCTTTAATCGGGCTATTGGCCGCATTGTCGCGGTACTTCACCAACGAATTGATATCGGCAAAGCCCAGTTGATAAGCCCCGGAGGCAACACGGTTAATCCCCTCCACCGAACCGGACCCTGGATCAACCGTCACATCAAGCCCTTCGGCCTTGTAAAAGCCCTTATCAATCGCAACAAAATAGGGCGCTGCTGGCCCCTCAAATCGCCAGTCGAGTGCAAATTTGATCGCTGTTTGTGCATAGACACTGCCCGTTACCAGCAATCCACCTACGAGGGCTGCAAGAAGTTTCATCACTATCTCCTTAAAAAGACCATCCAGATCAACGTTAAATTTCTAACTACCCATTACTGCCATTGCTCCAACCACTTATAAATGCAATAAACACTCCACTCTACAGGTCAACTACCCCGATAAGTGGAATAACTCCAAGGCGTGCAGACCAGCGGCACGTGGTAACTACCGACGGCCTCAGCAAGTCCAAACTCTAGAGACACTTCATCGAGAAATGCCGGGTCAGGAAGTACCTGACCGAGGCCTCGAAAATACGCCGCCACCCCAAAGACCAGCCGATAACGCCCGGTCGGAATAGTCTCGCCCTCAAGCAACGGACGGTCGGTCCTGCCATCGGCATTGGTCTGGGTCTGGGCCACGGGCGCCCAGGCATCTTTTTCTGCAAGCCTGCGGTCAAGCCGAATCGCCATGCCTGCTGCCGGCCGGCCCGAGAGGGTATCCAAAACATGGGTGCTGAGCTTGGCCATAGAACGGTCTACTCCTGTGCCAGTCGCTGGCAAAAACCTTCGAAGGCGGCCACCGCAAGCGCCATATCTTCGCGCGTGGTCGACTCCAATGGGTTGTGGCTAATGCCATGGTTCTCGCCACGTACAAAGAGCATGGCCTGCGGCAACCGCTCGTGCAGCTTCATGGCGTCGTGGCCCGCCCCACTCGGAAGATACTCCACCGGCAGCCCCAGCGCAGCAACCGCAGCCGCCCAAAGACCTTGCAGCCGTTTGTCGCAGGGCGCCGCCGAGGCGCGCAGCACCTCTTCTACCGAAAACTGGACATCGCGGGCAGTGCAGATCGATGCCACCGCAGCCAACACATCGCGGGCTAAGGCATCACGGTCGTCGTTATTCGGCGCGCGCAGATCAAGCGACAGCATGCAGGCACCGGGTACGGTATTAATTGAGCCCTGTGGCACCTGCAGCATGCCTACGGTGCCCACGAGGCCTGGCTGCTGGCGAGCACGGGCCTCTGTAGCCAAAATAATTTCCGCCGCAGCACAGGCCGCATCTCGGCGCTGGTCCATAGGCGTTGTACCCGCGTGGCTGGCCTGACCGCGCAGCTGCAGCCGATAACGCAGGCTGCCATTAATAGCAGTCAC
>VGHK01000014.1 GCA_016868305.1 Betaproteobacteria bacterium
CCAGAACACACCAGGCGAACGAGTGGCCAATGGACTTGTTAAGAGAGTCGATGGCGCGGACCAGATTAAGCATGGTTAGGTTTTCCTAAATATTTTGACCCAGCCTAATTAAAAAGAGCTGCTGCGAACTCGCCGCAGCAGCTCTGACAACTAAGACTGCAAATTAACGCGGTAGCTTAATCTTCTGGACATGCTCATAGGCCATCTTGTAATTGGCCTCGTTGGTGTAGTGGTAGAAACCAACCCGCTTCGACCATGCCTTAAAGGAGTCATTAACCTCCTTGAACATATCGACTTCTTTCTCTAGCTTGGGAACCACTTTGTCCCAGGCCGCCAGCTGACCGCGATAGACGTCGTCGGTAGTACGGGACACCTGAACCTTATGCTTCACGATCAGTTCCTGAAGGTCTTTGGAGTACTGGTCATGGGCTAGAGCGGTCGATGCTAAAGAGGCTGCTTCGGCACCGTACTTGAGGATGGCCTTGAGGTCTGCGGGAAGGGCGTTGTACTTATCCTTATTGAAGATGATCTCAAAGAACTCCTGGGCCTGGTGGAACGAACCCATTGAGTAGAATTTCGCCACATCCTGAGCACCAAAACGCATATCGGCAGTGGGGTTGTTGAACTCGAAGGCATCGATCACGCCGCGCTGCATGGCGGGAACAATTTCGCCACCGGGCAACTGTGCCACGGCCATGCCCATTTCTTGGAGCATATCGGCCGCCAGGCCAATAGTGCGGTACTTAAAGCCTTTGAGCTCAGCGGCCTTTCTGGGGGGCGTCTTTTTAAACCAGCCCAGGGGCTGGGAGGGCATGGGGAAGGAGAAAAACCCAACCACATTGAGCCCCATTTTGGCTACGAGCTTGTCCCAGAGCTGCTGGCCACCACCTGCGTAGATCCAGGTGAGACCGATCTCGGGCGTAGCGCCGCTCACAGGGCCGGTGCCAAAGAGAGAAGCGGTCTTGTTCTTTCCGTACCAGTAGCCAGACACATGGTGGCCGCCATCGAGAACGCCCTTGCTAACGGCATCGATAATTTCAAACGTTTTCACCACTGCGCCAGTGGGCAGATACTCCAGGCGGAGGCGGCCGCCGGCCATCTCGTTAACACGGTCGACATACTGCTTGGCCATGTCGGAGAAGATCTCATTCGGGCCCCAGGAGCCTTGGATCTTTAGAACAACGGGCGACTGGGCTACGGACACCATGGGAAAGCCCGCAATGGGGGCAGCAACTGCGGCGGTGGCGGCTTTACCGAAAAATTTACGGCGTCCCTTGACGGCCGCATCGGCTGTTTTTGTTACCTCGGCAACTTCTTTTGTAGAGTGGTTCATGGAGTCTCCTTGTTGAACACAGTGTGACAAATTCCACCAAATACAAGACACGACGACATTCATGCCTTGCGGAATTAGGTCAAAGCGTTACGAGTGTACAGAAACCGGCAACTTGCAGGGCAGCCCAAACCTCGGTACTTTCCCCCAGATGATTCGCGGACTTGTTATTCTGCTGGCCTTTCAGAGCCTTGGTGAACTTGTTGCAAAGGGGCTTTCTCTGCCTATTCCGGGGCCGGTCGCCGGGCTGGTGTTTCTGCTTGCTTTTTTATTGGTGCGCAAAAAGACTGATCCCGACCTAGGGGCAGTCTCAGCAGCCTTTAGCCAGCACCTAGGCCTGCTCTTTGTGCCCGCTGCCGTGGGCGTGGTGATCTTCATTCCGCAACTAGCCGAGCATGCCCTTGCCATCGGGGTCGCGCTTCTGGGCAGCGTTGCCTTGGCGATCGGTATCACTGCCTTCCTTCTAACATTTTTGGGGAGAAAACCCCGTGACTGACCTGCAGGAAATCTGGGTCTATCTGTCGGGTAGTCCGCTCTTTAGCCTGGTTCTTACCCTATTTGCGTACCACCTGGGGCTCACCGCCTATGAGAAATCGGGCAAATCCCCCCTAGCCAATCCTGTGGCGATTGCCATTCTGATTGTGATCGCCACCCTTTTGACAAGCGGCCTTTCCTACGAACAATACTTCGAAGGGGCGCAGTTCATCCATTTTCTGCTGGGAACGGCCACGGTATCTCTGGCAGTACCCATCGCGCAAGGGTTTCATATGCTCAAAGGGAGAATGGCTGGCCTGCTGCTTGCCTTGCTCATGGGCGGGACGGTATCGATTGTGTCTGCCGTGGGCATTGGCCTGGCCTTTGGGGTGCCATCGAGTCTTTTGCTGCCAATGTTTGCCAAGTCGGTCACCGCCCCCATCGCTATGGGGATTGTCGATGCCTCTGGCATCTCGCCAACCCTTACCGCGATCTATGCAGTGACCACGGGAATTCTTGGGGCGATCATTGCCCGATATGTGCTCGATGGACTTCGCATAAAAGACTGGACAGTGCGCGGCTTTGCAATTGGGGTCGCTGCCCATGGCATTGGCACCTCGCGGGCCTTCTCAGTGCATCCCCAGGCGGGGGCATTCTCAAGCCTGGGGATGGGGATGCACGGCATCCTTGGGGCCATTATCCTGCCCCCACTGCTACCCTGGCTCACCCAAGGGCTAAAGGCCCTCGCGTAGAGCCTCTGGCTGTCGGTTGGGTTTTTCCAGCGCAGCGGCGGCCTGCTGGCGCTCTTCGGGAAATGCTGCATCAAGCAGCTGCTGCGTGTAGGGATGACGCGGGGCACGCAGAATATGGTGGGTTGGCCCAAACTCAACGATCTTGCCCTTCTGCATAACCAGACAACGATGGGCTACCGCACGAATCACCGCCAGATCGTGAGAGACAAAGACATAGGTGAGCTTCTTGTCCTGCTGCAGCCGCACCAGCAACTCTAAGATCTGCTGCTGAATCGAGACATCCAGGGCACTGGTGGGCTCATCGAGCACAATCAGCTCGGGCTCAACAATCACCGCCCGCGCAATCGCAATGCGCTGCCGCTGGCCCCCAGAGAACTCATGAGGGTAGCGGCTAAGGCTCTCGGCTGCCAGCCCAACCTCCTGCAGAATCGCATGGCAACGGTCAAGACGCTCCGAGCGAGACAGCTGCGGGTGGTGCAAGGCCAGGCCTTCCTCGAGAATCTGCCGAATCGTAAGCCGCGGCGAAAGCGCGCTGTAAGGGTCTTGAAAGACTGGCTGAAAACGGCGGCGTGCAGCCCGCAAGTCCGCACCGGAGAGCCCAAGAATCTCGACATCCCCCAGCTTTACCTGACCGGAAACCCGCGCGGGACCCAGCCTCATTATCGACATCCCCAGCGTGGTCTTGCCCGACCCGGACTCCCCAACAACGCCCAAGGTCTCCCCCCGCGAAACGACAAAACTCTCTTTCTGTAGGGCAACAAAAGACCGCTGGTGAAACCAGCCGCTAGGAAGCAGAAAGGCGCTGTGCAACTGGCGTACATCCAAAAGGACATCGCGCTTGCCTGGCACGCCAACCATCTGCTTGGGCTGACTTTGAATGAGCCGTCGGGTGTAGGGATGCCCCGGACGACGAAAGAGTTCGTCTACTGGCCCCTGCTCTACGACCCGACCGGTCTGCATCACGGCCACACGCTGCGCAAAACGCCTTACCAGCGGTAGGTCATGGGTTATCAACAGAATAGCCATGCCCGAGTCATCCTGGAGGTCGATGAGCAGGTCGAGCACCTGCTGCCGCAGGCTGACATCGAGCGCGGTAGTCGGCTCATCGGCGATCAGCAGCGCCGGACGGCAGGCCAAGGCCATGGCGATTAAGACACGCTGCCGCTGCCCCCCGGAGAGCTGATGCGGATAGGCCCGTGCGCGTCGGTCTGCATCATCGAGCCCAACCCGCTCAAGGATCTCGACTGCACGCGCATGCGCCTGATACTCCGTAAGGCCTTCGTGGGTCTCCAGCACCTCACCGATTTGCCTGCCAATGGTAAGCAAGGGATTGAGGGCTGACATGGGCTCTTGAAAGACCATTGCGATTTCCCGTCCCCGAATCTGGCGCATGCGGGCGGCGGTAGCCGCAGCCAGGTCTTCGCCTTTCCAGAGGATCTGTCCCTCTTGGAAAACATCTGGCAGCAGGCCAAGAATCGATAGGGCGGATACCGTTTTTCCGGAGCCGGATTCGCCCACAAGGGCGAGCCGTTCGCCGGGCATGAGCGAAAGGTTCAGCCCGTCAACGACATAAGGCGTCTCTGCGCTGGGCGAGGTGAATCGAAGGCTCAGGCCACGAATATCCAGCAAAGGGGAAAGCGACTCAGCCACGTCGGGTATCCAAGGCATCCCGCAGGGCTTCGCCAATGAAGATGAGGAGCAGCAAGGTGCCCACCAGAACACCGAAAGTTGTCACCGTAATCCACCAGGCATCAAGGTTGTCTTTACCCTGGGCCAGCAGCTCGCCCAGGCTTGGGGTAGAGGTGGGCACCCCCAGGCCAAGAAAATCCAGGCTGGTCAACGCAAGAATAGAGGCCGTCATGCGAAACGGCAGAAAAGCAATAACCGGCGTCAGGCTATTGGGCAGCACATGCCGCCAGATGATCTGTAGGTTAGACAGCCCCAGGGCCCGCGCCGCCATGACATAGTCGAGCATGCGATTACGCAGAAACTCCGCCCGCACATAGTCCGACAGCCCCATCCAGCCAAAGAGCGAAAGAATCACCAGAAGCACCAGCAGCCCCGGCTCAAAAATCGAGGCCAAAATAATAAGCAGGTAAAGCTCCGGAACCGATCCCCAGACCTCAATGAACCGCTGAAAAAACAGGTCTATCCGGCCGGCAAAGTAGCCTTGCAGCGCCCCAAAAAAAATGCCGAGCACCACGCCAATTGCAGTGAGCGCCAGGCCAAAGAGCACAGACACTCGAAACCCGTAGAGCAAACGGGCCGCGACATCCCGGCCACGGTCGTCAGTGCCAAACCAGTTGTCAAGAGAGGGCGCCGCAGGATTGGGCGACTGCGAGAAATAATTCAGGGTGTTGAAGCTATACCGATTCAGGGGATAAATGGCCCAGTTCCCAGGCGCCGACAGCTGACTGCGAATAAAGGGGTCCAGGTAGTCTGCGGGTGTGGCAAAGTCTCCGCCAAAGGTTGTCTCTGGATAGTCGACCATCAAAGGGAAGTAGAACTTTTTCTCGTAGGAGACGATGATCGGCCGATCATTAGACAGGATCTCGGCAAACAGGCTCACCACAAAAAGCGTCAGAAAAATCCAAAGACTGATGCGCCCTCTGCGGTTGGCCTGAAACCGCAGCCAGGCCCGGCGACCCGGTGAAAGACTCTCTGGCAGTGCAGTATCGCTAGGCACGGGAGGCCTCAAACTGCACCCTGGGATCTACAAAGACGTACAAAATGTCATTCACCAACTTGGCCAAAAGCCCCAGCACCGAGAAGAAGAACAGGGTGCCCATAACCACCGGATAGTCGCGGCGTATCACAGCCTCATAGGACAGCAGCCCCAGTCCATCAAGCGAAAAAAGCGTCTCAATAAGAAGCGCCCCGGTAAAAAAGGCCGCCACAAAGGCCGCTGGAAACCCCGTAACGATGGGAATGAGGGCATTACGCAGCACATGCCGCCAGAGCACGGTGCGCTCATCAAGCCCCTTAGCCCGCGCGGTTAAAACATACTGACGTCGAATCTCTTCGAGCATGGTGTTCTTGGTAAGCATCGTAATTACGGCAAAGCTGCCAAGGACGAGACAGGTAAGCGGCAGTGCAAGGTGCCAAAAGTAATCCATAACCTTTCCGATAAGACTGAGCTGCTCAAAATCGTCGCTGGTGAGTCCGCGCAGCGGGAACAACTGCAGAAAACTTCCTCCACCAAAAAACACAAGCATGATGACCCCTAGGACAAAGCCCGGAATGGCATAGCCCACGAGGATGGCCAGGCTGGTCATGAGGTCAAACTGCGACCCATGGCGTACCGCCTTTGAGATTCCCATAGGAATAGACACCAGGTAGGTAATCAGAAAGCTCCAGAGCCCCAGGCTCGCAGAAACAGGTAGCTTCTCTACAATCAATTCCCAGACGCTTCTACTATGAAAGAAACTGGTGCCAAGGTCGAGCCTGAGAAATCCCACCACCATATCGATAAACCGCTCGTGTACTGGCTTGTCAAAGCCATACAGGGCCTTTATCTCTTCAAGCTTCTGCGGGTCTACACCCACCCGGCCACGATAGACCCCGCCGGTCTGGCCCACATCGCCCGCTGCCGAACCCCCGGGGACCGCAAGCCCGGCCGAGCCGCCTCCCATTGCGGCGCCGTGGTCACCCTTAAGCATCTGCACCATCTGCTCGACCGGCCCACCAGGGACAAACTGAATCAGGGTAAAGGTTACAAGTAAGATGCCCAACAAGGTGGGCACCATAAACAAGAGGCGCTTGATGATGTAACGCAGAAGGGCTGGAGACATAGTTATCGGTTCCACCACCAGGCCGCCATGGCCCAGTCTTCAGAATGATAGTAAAGCGGAATCTGGGTCGGGGACTCCAGCCCGCGGCGATAGGCCACCCGGTGCACGCGATTATGCCAATGGGCAATCGCATAATGGCCATGACGCAGCATCCGGTCGAGAACCCGCGCGGCGGTTACCATTTCCGTCCGGCTGGACACTGACAGCAGATGGGAAATGGCAGCATCCACCAGGGCACTTTCCAGGCCAATATAGTTATCGGCCCCAGGCTGACCCGCCGATTCGGAGGTGAATCGAAACAGTAGTTCATTGCCCGGGTTCTGACTCGACAGGTACCAGTGCACCATCATGTCGTAGTCGTAGTCATCGATGCGCTTTTTGTATAACGAGTTGTCGGTGACCCGGGTATCCGCAACGATGCCAAGCTTGGCAAGGTTGCGTGCAAACGGGGCGATTACCCGTTCCCAGTTGCGCTGGTTAATCAGAATCTCAAACCGGAAGGTCTCTCCCTTTTGGTTGCGAAGTACGCCGTTCTGTATGGTCCAGCCTGCCTCTGCCAGCAGCTGTCGGGCACGCCGCAGGTTCTCACGCAGGCCATTGGGGCCCTTGACCAGCGATGGCATCGGTACTGGCCCGAGAAGCTCTGGCCGAAGCGACTGACCGCTACGCTGGGCGAGACGCTCCATCAGGGCAAGCTCATCGGGGTCGGGCCTGCCCGTGGCAGCCATTTCGGTATTAGTAAAATAGGAATCGGAGCGCTGGTACTGGTCGTAGAAGAGCTGCCGATTCATCCACTCAAAGTCCATGGCCAGACCAATGGCCTCGCGTACCCGAGCATCCTGAAAGATCGGACGACGCAGATTGAAATAAAAGGCCTGCAGACCCGCCGCATTGGAGTTCGGAAGCTCTTTGATCTTTAACTCGCCGCGGTCAAAGGGGCGGCCTTTGTAAGACCGGGCCCAGTTCTTGGCAACATTCTCGTGAATAAAATCAAACTCGCCTGCCTTGAGCGCCTCGAGCCGGGCAAATACGTCTTTGTAGTAGCGAAAGCTGATCCGGTCGAAATTAAACTGTCCCGTGCGGGTGGGATGGTTCTTAGCCCAATAGTCTGCGCGGCGCTCGTAGACAATGGATCGGCCCAGGTCTACCCGTCCCACTGCGTACGGTCCAGAGCCAATAGGGGTCTGCAGTATCCACTGGTCAAAGGGCAGGCCAGCCCCCCACTGACGCGAGAACACCGGCACACTGGCCACGGTCATATGGAGCTCACGGTTACGCCGGATAAAGTCAAAGCGAATGGTCCGCTCATCGACGACCACTGCCTCGCGGACATCGGCCCAGTAGTTGCGCCAGATGGGGCTGGCCTGGGGGCTGCGCAGTGTGTCAAAACTAAACTTGACATCGGCAGCAAGCACAGGCGCGCCATTGGAGAACCGGGCATTAGGGTTGAGCCGAAAGCTCATTGAAAGGCCATTGGGCGCAAGCCGCATCTGCTCAGCGAGCAGACCATACATGGCCATAGGCTCGTCGAGGCTGCCAATGGCCAGTGGCTCAAATACCAGGTCGATAATCCCGCGCGCGGCAATTCCTTTGAGGGTAAACGGATTGAGCTTATCGAAGCTCCCCATAGCCGCAAGCCGCAGCTCGCCGCCTTTGGGCGCATCGCGACGGGCATAGTCAAAATGGGTAAACCCTGGGGGGTACTTGGGCTGGGCGCCCAAGGCCATGGCCGACACATACCCCAGGCCTTCCAATGCATTCTGCGCGCGACCCTCGGAAGGGGCTGCAGCCCAGAGGGCGAGCGCCGCGCAGAAAAAACACAGAAAGGTTTGAGAAAGGGGACGCATCATGCCCCGGTAGTGTACCGAACGGCTGCCGATTTACACTGGCTGGTTTCTTAGCGCCAAAAAAGACGCGCCAGACCCCAAAAGACCTTGCCGCAGTGGCACGTCTAAAATAGGAAGGGTCTGGACATCAATATTTCAAAAAAGGTTGTCTACCTATGGGGTTTCTCGCGCAGAAAAAGATACTCGTCACCGGCCTGCTCTCCAACCGCTCTATCGCCTATGGCATCGCCCAGGCCTGCCGTGCCCAGGGAGCCGAACTGGCCTTCACCTACCAGAACGAGCGGTTTGAAGGGCGGGTGCGGGAGATGGCCGCTGAGTTCGGCAGTGCCATCTGCCTGCCCTGCGATGTCTCCGAAGACAGCCAGATAAGCCAAGCCATGACCGCACTGGCTGGGACATGGGATGGCCTTGATGGGCTGGTCCATGCCATTGCCTACGCCCCACGAGAGGCGATTGCCGGAGACTTTCTCGATGGCCTGAGCCGGGAAGCATTTCGTATCGCCCATGATGTCTCGAGCTACAGTTTTCCAGCCCTGGCGAAGGCCGCTATGCCCCTGATGCAGGGCCGGCAGGCGGCGCTGGTGTCGCTTACCTACCTGGGCGCCGAAAGGGTGGTTCCCGGCTACAACACCATGGGCCTTGCGAAGGCAAGCCTTGAGGCAGCCGTGCGTTATATGGCGGCAAGCCTTGGGCCCAAGGGTATCCGGGTCAACGGGGTGTCTGCGGGGCCCATTAAAACCCTCGCAGCCAGTGGAATCAAAGGGTTCGGTCAGATCCTGTCGGTGGTAGAGAAAAATGCACCACTACGGCGCAACGTGACCATTCACGATGTTGGTAACGTCTGCGCCTTCCTGCTGTCTGACCTCGCAGCAGGCATTACCGGTGAGGTCACCTATGTGGATGCTGGGTTCAATACCGTGGCCTCCGGCCTGGACGCAGACTGAGCCCAGAGAATCATGCAGGCCTACCATGACCTCATGCGCTACGTGCTTGCCCATGGCATAGAGAAGTCCGACCGTACCGGCACTGGCACGCGGTCGGTCTTTGGCTGGCAGATGCGGTTTGCGCTGGAACACGGGTTCCCCCTAGTGACCACCAAAAAAGTGCACACCAAGAGCATCGTGCATGAGCTTCTCTGGTTTCTGCGTGGGGAGACCAACGTGAAGTCTCTACAACAGGCAGGGGTCACGATCTGGGATGAATGGGCTGACGCCCAAGGCGAACTCGGGCCCGTCTATGGCAGACAGTGGCGCGCCTGGCCCGACCCCCGCTCCAACGACCCCGAACATGCCATCGATCAGATCGCCTGGGTGATTGATGAGATAAGGCGCAATCCAGACTCACGGCGGCTGATCGTGAGTGCCTGGAACGTAGGACAGATCCCGCAGATGGCCTTGGCACCCTGTCACGCCTTCTTCCAGTTTTATGTAGCCCAGGGAAAGCTCTCCTGCCAGCTCTACCAGCGCAGTGCCGATATCTTTCTGGGCGTGCCGTTCAATATCGCCAGCTACGCTTTACTAACCCACCTGATAGCCGCCCAGACCAACCTGGCCGTTGGCGACTTTGTCTGGACAGGCGGGGACTGCCACCTCTACACCAACCATTTTGCGCAGGCCCGCGAGCAGCTCAGCCGCGCGCCGCTGCCCCTGCCAACGCTGCGGCTGCTCAGGCAACCGGCCACCATTTTCGACTATGCCTATGAGGACATACTGATCGAGGGATACCAAAGCCACCCGGCCATTAAAGCCCCTGTGGCGGTGTAGAACGGGCGGCAGCCATGAGGGAGCCGAAGGAGCCCAGTCTGCCGCCGGCTGGCGCAAGGGGCCTCACCGTCTCTCTCATTGCCGCAGTGGCCCAAAACGGCTGCATTGGGAAAGGCAACGATCTGCCCTGGCATATTCCCGAAGACCTCCAGCGATTCAAGTCGCTCACCTCCGGCCAGACGGTGTTCATGGGGCGAAAGACCTATGACTCCATCGTCGCGCGTCTGGGTAAGCCGCTTCCTGGGAGAAGGCACTGGGTTCTTACGCGACAGCCCGACTGGCATCCGGCGGCTGCCCATGCCGCCCAGGTGCAGCGACTGTCCAGTCTGGCTGAGGCTATAGACCAAGCCCATCGAGAAGGTCTGCAGTCACTCTGGGTGATCGGGGGCGCCGACATCTATGCCCAGGCGCTCTGCTATGCCGATGCCCTCGAGCTTACCGAGGTCGGGGTCGATGTAGACGGAGACGCATTCTTTCCCGACTGGGGAACGCAGCGGTTTTCTGCCAGTTTCTCGTTACAAGAAGAAGGCCCCTGGGCGAATTCTGCTCAGGGGCTTCGATACCGGTTTCTGCGCTTTGCCCGAAAGCAGTCTAGCCCGGTGGCGGCAGTGGTGCTTGCAGCAGGCCAGGGCAGCCGAATGGGCAGCCGGCCCAAGAGTCTCATCAAGGTGCAAGGTCAGCCGCTCATTTTGAGGCTACTGGCAACCCTCAGAGTCTCAGGCATTGACCAGATCTCAGTTGTCTTGGGCTACTACGCAGACGAGATTGCAGCGGTGCTTGCTGGCGCAGGCGTAACCATTCTTCGAAACCCGCAGCCCGAGCGAGGTCAGGCCTCTTCCCAAAAGATTGGCTTAGCCAGCCTAACGACCGAGGCCAAGGCGGTCATGGTGGTGCTGGCCGATCAGCCCTATCTGGAGAAAGAGGATCTTCAGCAGCTCCTATCTGCATTCGAAAAACGGCCGCCCGATATCCAGTTTGTCTTTCCCCGCGTATGCGGCATTCCGGGCAACCCAGTCATCATGACTGCAGACCTGGCGCGGTTTTTTGCCCAACAAGACCCTCCCCTCGAGGGCCGTCAATGGCGTGCGGAAAATCCTCAGGCATGCCTGGGGTTTGAATCCAACAGCCGGCATTTCATCGAAGACCTTGATACGCCAGAAGACCTTGCCATGCTTCAGGCCAGTCGCCGAAACACCGTAATACGCGGCCCCCAGTAGGCGGAAATCAGGCTGTCGATCCGTACCGTGCCGCCCTCGTTGGGCGCATGCACAAACCGGTTCTGACCCACGTAAATGCCAACATGAGAAAACGGATGGCCCGAGGTGTTGAAGAAAACAAGGTCTCCGGGCAGACGGTCTTCGACGGTAATCTCTTGCCCGAATCGGCTCATTTCGGCTACAGTTCGGGGCAGCTGCAGACCCTGAGCCCGTCGGGCAACGTAGACCACGAGCCCGCTGCAGTCAAAGCCCCCCTGGGGCGTGTTTCCTCCCCAGCGATAGGGCACCCCCACCAGCCCAATCGCATGAATGGCCACTTCTGAAAGCCCGATCTGGTGGGACTCTTGCCGCGCGGGGGGGATGCGTATCCCAGAAGACGGCGCCTCGGCACCCGAAGGTGGTCGCGCCGGATCTGGCACGCTGGCGCATCCTGAGAGCAGCACCATGCCCAGGGTCACCGAAATATTACCTAGCCGAGTCGGCATGGCCTAGTTCTTGCGGCGCTTCCAGTCGGAGTCTGAGACCATGGCCAGGTCTGCCTTCAGATCCTTCAGGCTTTCCAGGCCAACCGCCAGCCGAATCAGTCCCTGAGTAATGCCCGCCCGTTGGCGTGCCTCCTCAGGTATACGCCCATGGGTGGTTGAGCCCGGATGGGTAATGATGCTGCGGGTATCGCCAAGGTTTCCGGTAACCGAAAAGATCCGCACGCCGTCGACCAGCGCCCAGGCCCGCTCGCGTGCCTGGTCTGAATTTTCCGCACGCAGCTCAAAGGAGACAATCGCGCCCCCAAGCGACTGCTGCCGCATGGCCAGTGCGTGCTGCGGATGCGAGGGCAGCCCTGGGTAGAGCACCCGCGCGACAGCGGGCTGCTGTTCAAGCCATTGGGCCAGCGCCAGGGCATTCTCGGAATGTGCCCGCATGCGCACGGCAAGTGTTTCGAGCGACTTGAGCAAGACCCAGGCATTAAAGGGTGAAAGCGAGGGGCCACAGGTACGCACCACCTGTCGCACCGGATCAACCAGAGCCCGCGGGCCAGCGATAGCCCCGCCCAGCACCCTGCCCTGACCATCAATGTACTTGGTGGCCGAATGCAAGACCAGATCTACCGGAAAACGTAAAGGGCGCTGCAAGGCTGGGGTACAGAAACAGTTATCGACAACCGATAAGACACCCGCCTTTTGGGCAATCTCACCAATAGCCTGAAGGTCGGCAATCTCAGTCAGCGGGTTAGACGGGGTTTCCAGATAAAACAGCTTTGTATTAGGGCCAATCGCGTCCTTCCAGGCCTGCGGGTCGGTAAGAGCCACGTACCGAATGCCTACGCCAAACTTGGCCATGAAGTTGTCAAAGAGCTGGATAGTGGCGCCAAATAAACTACCCGTAGTGACGATCTCATCACCGGCCTTCAGGTGGCCCAGACACAGCGCGAGGATGGCAGACATGCCCGAGGCGGTGGCCACACAGTCTTCGGCATCCTCAAGCGTGGCAAGCCGCGCTTCAAACATTTGTACGGAGGGATTAGTGAATCGGGAATAGACCATGCCCGGCTCGGTATTCTGAAACCGCCGGGCTGCCTCAGCAGCGTCTTCAAAGACGAAGCTTGAGCTCAGAAAGAGCGCCTCGGAATGCTCGCCAAACGCAGACCGCTCGGTGCCGGCCCTTATAGCACGGGTTTCAAAACCCCAGTCATCGGCAGAATCAGGCAATGGGAGAGACATACCACTCCATTTGAAATGGGTTAAGCCGCCTGGCGCGACAGCTCAAGACGATCTAACAGGGCACTGGTAACGTCACCCGTAACATAGTGGCCATCAAAACAAGAGGCTTCAAGACCGGTCAAAGCCGGATTGAAGCCACGCACGTCAGACTTCATCGCGGCAATATCCTGATACACCAGGTCGTCCGCACCAATGGCATGACAGATCTCTGCGTCGCTGCGGCCATGGGCGATAAGCTCCTGGCGGCTGGGCATGTCAATACCATAGACATTGGGAAACCGCACCGGCGGTGCAGCCGATGCAAAGATAACGCCTCGGGCGCCGGACTCACGGGCCATCTGCACGATCTCCCGACTGGTGGTTCCACGAACGATAGAATCGTCTACCACCAGGACACGTTTACCCTTGAACTCCGAGCCAATGGCATTGAGCTTTTGACGCACCGATTTCCGCCGCACCTCCTGCCCCGGCATGATAAAGGTACGGCCCACATACCGGTTTTTGATAAACCCTTCGCGATAGGAAAGGCCCAGGCGCATGGCCAGTTGCAGGGCCGCGGGGCGACTCGAGTCGGGTATGGGCATCACGACGTCGATATCACCCTTGGGAAACTTTTCCGCCACCAGTCCTGCCAGGGTCTCGCCCATGCGCAGCCGCGCATCATAAACAGCAACCCCATCGATCAGGGAGTCGGGCCGCGCAAAATAGACATACTCAAATACACAAGGCACGCGCATGGTGTGATGGGCACAGGTCTTTGAAAATACCTCACCGCCTTGGGTAATCACGATACACTCCCCAGGCGCAATGTCGCGCACCAGGCGATAGCCTAGACCCTCTAGGGCAACAGACTCTGAGGCCAGCATGTATTCGGGCCTGCCCTTGGGCCCCTCGAGCTGCCCCAAGGCCAAAGGCCGAATACCAAACGGGTCACGAAACCCGATAACGCCAAAGCCAGGAATCATGGCAACGCAGGCATAGGCACCACGCACCCGCTGATGCAGCATGGTGACGGCATCAAACACGGCCTCCGGGTCGAGCGTCAGGCCGCTGACCGCCTTTTGCAGTTCGTGGGCAAAGACATTGAGAAGCACCTCAGAGTCAGACTCTGTGTTGATATGCCTGCGGTCACGGCGATACATATCGTCTTGCAGTTCGGGCGCGTTGGTGAGGTTTCCGTTATGTCCGAGCACAATCCCAAAGGGCGCATTCACATAAAAAGGCTGGGCCTCTTCGGCACTCATGGCGCTGCCTGCCGTGGGATAGCGCACATGGCCAATACCCATTTCTCCCTGCAGATTGCGCATGTCACGCGTGCGAAAGACATCGCGAACCAGGCCATTACCCCGGGCCAGACCGATGCGCTTGCCCTGGGCGGTTGCGATGCCCGCAGCATCCTGGCCACGATGCTGCAGAAGCAATAAAGCATCGTAGAGCATCTGGTTCACCGGACCTGTCGAGACGATTCCTACCACTCCGCACATATGGCGCAACCCCTCATGAAAAGTGCTGTGCGGCACGCACAAGCCGCTCGGTAAGAAAACCAGGTGCCCATGGCGCTAGGAGATCCATAGTCTTCTCGAGCACAGGACGCACCCGCGCATCCTGCCAGGCAAGATCGGACCGCAGCGAGGTTGCCGTTGCCAACAGAGCCAGTAGTCCGCAGATAAGCAGACCTCGAACAAGGCCAAAGCCCGCGCCAAGAATACGATTAAACCAGGACAGGCCCATGGCCTGTGTCATTACCGAGAGCACCTGCCCTAGCCATTGCCCGAGAAAGAGCACCAGAACAAAAACCGCGCCAAATCCAAGGCCATGCCGCACGCTGGCACCGAGACCTTCGGGCATCCACTCGGCCGCATACTGGGCAAGCGCCCCTGCGGAAAAAAATGCCAAGACCCAGAGCCCAATCGCATATACCTCTTGAACCAGCCCACGAAACAGGGCCAATAGGGTTGAGGCGCCCACCAGGACAATAAACACCAGGTCGACCCAGGTAAGCGAAAGCGCTGTCATGCGAAACCGCTAGGGCCGCACCAGAAATGGCGTATAGCCCTGCGCCCGGGCACGCTCCTGGTAGGCCTTCGCCTGGGCCTCATTAAACGGCCCAACACGCACACGATAGCGAACGCCCTGTGCAGAAGGGACCGACTGCACTGCGGCGGTATACCCCAGTCCACGTACCTTTGCGGCCATGGCAGCAGCCGCCTCTTGCGACTCATAAGCCCCGAGTTGCACAAACCAGGCCCGAGATCCTCCAGGATTGGCTACGCCGGATGCACGCGACTGTGCCTTCGGATCGTTCGAGCCCGAGACTGCGGTATCGGGCGTCACCACAATCACCGTAGGCGTCTCATGTCTCTCGGAAGATAGGGCAGCAGAAGGCGTGCTCGCGGCATCAGACTCAGCGGCTGCCGCAGGCGCGCCGGAAGCGGGCGACCGCAGATCGGGGTTGACATCGCGCACCGGCATAAGCACCACGAAGTCTTGGGCCAGCGGCCTTGGTTCTTGCAGCATGAGCTGAGAGGCCGCTGTTGCCACCACGAGCGAGAAGACCAAAGCGCCCAAAAGCCGCCAACGGGCGCGGCGTTTCTGGTCTGCACCAGGGTCTGACCCCTCTGAATCAGAGCGACGATAGGCAGACTGAGAAGAACCGAGGTCAGTGGGCATAGGGAGAATGGGGCGCCTGACCAACAGACTGGGCCTGCGGCCAGACCGCCGCGATCGTCATAAAGGAACCGAAGACCACGATTCTATCACTGGCCTGCGCCTGACCTTTGGCATGCACGAAGGCCTCTTCTGGGCTGCTAAAGGCCAAGACCTGTGGCGTCTCTAGGGGCAGTTCCGAGGGCGATAGCGAAGAGATCACCTGCTGCACCACCGACTGTAGGGCCTCGGCCGATCGCGCACGCCTGCCTAAGCTCGGATCCTCGAGACCGGCCAGGCACCAGACATCTATGCGGCCTGCCAGCCTCTGGATCATTGCTACAGCGTCTTTATCCGAGAGAATCCCTACCACCGCAAAGGTGCGGGGGAAAAATCCCATCTGGTCCAGGTTTGTGGCAAGAACCCCCGCCGCCTGCGGGTTGTGGGCAACATCGAGAACCACAGCCGGCTGGCCAGGAAGCACCTGAAAACGCCCCGGGAGACTCACCATTGCCAGGCCTTGGCGCACACCCCCCTGCGACACGGGAATTTTGTCCTGTAGCGCCACGAGCGCTGCCAGGGCCGCCGAGGCATTAAGTAGCTGATTGGCCCCCCGCAAGGCCGGATAGGCCATCGCGTTACGGCGAACGCCCCGCCCAGACCAGCCCCACTGCTGGCGATCGCCCTGGAAGTTAAAGTCTTTTCCAAGCTGCCAGAGGTCGGCTCCAAGGGCATTGGCCACCTCTGCCACCGAAGAGGGGGGGACCGGATCTCCCAACACCAGGGGCCTTCCGGCCCTGGCGATGTGGGCCTTTTCCCAGCCAATCTTTTCACGGGTGTCACCGAGAAATTCCTGATGATCGAGGTCGATAGAGGTGAGAACCGCTGCATGGCTTGCCAAGACGTTTACTGCGTCGAGCCTACCGCCTAGGCCGACCTCAAAAATGGCAACATCACAGGGGCTTTGGGCCACCTGCACCATAGCCGCCAGCGTGGTGAGTTCAAAATAGGTAAGGGTTTGTTTCGGCGCCTGAGAGGCTGCGGCTTCGACTGCCTGCAGGGCGGTCAGCCAGTCCTCGGCGGGGCAAGGCTCGGTGTCAAACCGCAGGCGTTCCTCAAAGCTCAGAAGGTGCGGCGAGGTGTAACAGGCCACCCGATAGCCCGACTGCATCAGGATGCTCTCGAGAAAGGCGCAGGTGGAACCTTTACCGTTGGTACCGCCGACGACAATCACGGTGCAATCCAGGCCAATTCCATCGGGCCCCTTCGAAAATCCCAGCCGCGAAGCGACCTCAAACACACGCTCAAGACCGAGACGGATGCCAGCCCCCCTCCGCTCCAGAAAACGAGTGAGCCATTGGTCAAGGGCTGACGAGTGGGAACCGCCTGACAATGGACTTACCTCCGAGGGCACTGAAAAAGCGGTCTAGACCAGCCCGCCGGGTCTACGACGTCAGGGCCGTCTCGGGCTGGCGCAATAACATCGCCAACATGCTGGCAATCTCATCGCGCATCTGACGGCGGTCCACAATCCGATCGACCGCCCCTTTTTGTAGCAGAAACTCGGCCCTTTGAAATCCCTCCGGAAGCTTCTCACGAACGGTTTGTTCAATAACCCGCGGTCCGGCAAAACCAATCAGCGCCTTAGGCTCAGCAATTACAAGGTCGGCCACAAAGGCAAAGCTCGCCGATACCCCACCCATGGTTGGGTCGGTGAGAACCGACACATAGGGCAGGCGGGCGCGCGACAGGCGCTCGATCGCCGCAGTGGTCTTTGCCATTTGCATGAGCGAGAACAGCCCCTCCTGCATCCGGGCTCCGCCGCTTGCGGCAAAGGACACAAAAGGCAGTCGGGCCTCAATCGCGGCCTCCACACCCCGGGCAAACCGCTCACCCACCACCGAGCCCATGGAGCCACCCATAAACTCAAACTCAAAGCAGGCCACGACCACGGGTAAGCCGCGTATGGCGCCCGACATCACCACGATCGCATCCTGCTCACTGGTGTCGGACTGCGCCTCCACAAGCCTATCGGGATAACGGCGACTGTCTTTAAACTTCAGGCTATCGACCGGTATCACCTCCTGGCCGATTTCATGCCGACCCTCCTGATCAAGCAGGTGATCCAGTCGATGGCGCGCCCTGATGCGCAGGTGATGGCTGCAGGTTGGGCAGACCTGCAGGTTTTTTTCGAGGTCGGTTTTATACAGTACCGAGTCGCAGGCGGGACACTTGAGCCAGAGCCCCTCTGGCACGGCACGCCGTCGCGACTCATTGTGCTGGATTCGGGGTGGCAACAGCTTTTCAATCCAGCTCATCAGGCCGCTCCTGTTAAGGGGTGGCATCGGGTGTCGAGTGCCTGTCGGACCTCCTGGATGAACCCAGAGGCCGCTCCCACCGGATCTTGGCTGGCCTGTACGCAATTTTCCATCAGGCGAATCAACGCACTTCCGATGACCACCGCATCTGCATGATTACCAACAGCGACAGCGGCCTGGGCGTCGGAGATGCCAAACCCGACGCCAACGGGCATGTCTGTAAAGCCGCGAATCTGCGCCACACGCGCCTGAACATCGGAGGCGTTCAGGTTGCCCGCCCCGGTTACCCCTTTTAGAGACACGTAATACACATAGCCAGACCCCAGCCGTGCCACCTGGGCCATGCGCTTTTCCGAGGAGGTTGGTGCCAGCAGAAAGATCGGGTCGATGCCCGCCGTCCGCAGCATCTGGCTAAACAACTCGCATTCCTCCGGCGGGTAGTCAACGACAAGCACACCATCCACCCCGGCCCGAGCTGCCGCCTGGGCAAAGGCCTCGCTGCCGAATCGTTCGATGGGGTTCGCGTAGCCCATCAGCACCACCGGGGTATCCGAATCCTTCTGACGAAATTCCGCTACCCAGTCTATGCAGTCTTGAAGACTCACGCCACGAGCCAAGGCGCGTTCACTAGAGCGCTGGATAACCGGGCCATCGGCCATCGGGTCTGAGAAGGGAACCCCGAGTTCAATGACATCGGCACCGGCGGCGGCAAGCTGGTGCATCAGCCCTATCGTGCCCTCGCGCGAGGGGTCACCGGCGGTGATATACGGTATGAGCGCCCGGCGACCCTGGGCGCGCAGAGCAGAAAACCGAGCCCGCATTCGGGCTGAGGCAGCCGGAAGGCCTTGATGCGAAGCGGCGGTTTCAGCCAATTTAGAGCGTGAGCCCGCTGGCCTGCGCTACCGTGTGCATGTCTTTATCACCGCGGCCAGACAGGTTCACCAGAATAATCTGGTCTTTGTCTAGCTGCGGCGCAAGCTTGGCCGCGTAGGCCAGTGCATGGCTGGTTTCCAGGGCTGGAATAATGCCTTCGATGCGGCAGCAGGTGTGGAAGGCATCAAGGGCTTCGCTATCGTTAACCGGAACATAACAGGCCCGTCCAGAGTCTTTAAGCCAGGCATGCTCTGGGCCCACCCCGGGATAGTCGAGGCCGGCAGATATGGAATGGGTTTCAATGATCTGGCCATTAGCGTCTTGCAGCAGGTAGGTGCGGTTGCCATGCAACACCCCTGGGGTTCCGGCCGATAACGATGCCGCGTGATGGCCAGTTGCAAGACCCTCACCGCCCGCCTCAACGCCAACAAGACTGACGCCAGGCTTGTCGATGTAGTCATAAAAAATACCCATGGCATTGCTGCCCCCGCCCACACAGGCGAGAACAAAATCGGGCTGGCGGCCGGCAATCTCGGGCATCTGCCAGAGACACTCCTTTCCCACCACCGAATTAAAGTCACGCACCATGGAAGGATAAGGATGCGGACCCGCCACGGTGCCTATGATGTAGAAAGTGTCCTCAACATTGGTTACCCAGTCGCGCATGGCCTCATTTAACGCATCTTTGAGAGTCTTGGATCCGCTATGAACAGGCACCACCTCGGCGCCCAAGAGCTTCATGCGATAGACATTGGCAGCCTGACGTGTAACATCGGTGGCTCCCATATAGACCACGCACTGCATGCCGAAACGCGCCGCCACCGTGGCAGTAGCCACGCCATGCTGGCCGGCCCCGGTTTCGGCAATCACCCGAGGCTTACCCATGCGCTTTGCCAGCAAGGCCTGGCCGATGGTGTTGTTCACCTTATGCGCCCCGGTATGGTTCAGGTCTTCGCGTTTGAAATAAATCTGTGCGCCGCCAAGCTGTTCCGACCAGCGCCGCGCATGATAAATCGGGCTGGGCCTACCCACAAAATGCTTTAACTCATGGTGAAACTCCCGTTGAAACTCGGGATCGGTCTTACTTTTTTCGTAGGCTTCTTTCAGGGCATCGAGGGCAAAGACCAGGGTCTCGGAGACAAAGCTGCCCCCGTAGGGACCAAAGTGTCCCGAGGCATCAGGGTAGTTGTAGGGAAGGTCATTCGGTTTCATAGAAAGAGCCTCTGAGCAACACTACTGCGGTTTAGGTTGGCCTTACCAAGTCAAACTCTCGCACGGCCTGAACAAAGGCACGCATCCGAACGGGATCCTTTACGCCTTTCTGCACCCGCCCATTAATCACCTGCTCAACACCACTTGATACGTCGATTGCGGGCGGCGAGAGATCGGCCAAGGCCTGGGCAATATTTTCAAGGCGCAGCCCCCCACTGAGAACCCAGTGGCGCCCCAGGGATCGTGACATGCCCGACAAAAGCCCCCAGTCGAAGACATGCCCACTGCCACCAAAGCCTATGGAGTCGGCGTCAAACAACACCGCCTGCGCCAGGACCCGCCACGCCTCGAATTCTAACAGGTGCGTCTGCACAATAGCCGCAGCGGGTACGGAAGGATCAGATGGGGGCCCCGCAGAGGCTGGCAGCCGAATCGCCTTGACTATCGGGCGCCCGAGACCGGCATAGTGGTGTGGCTGCTCATCGCCGTGCAGCTGTATGTGACTGAGACCCACCTGATCGGCCACACGCAAAATTTCTTCTTGGGGGGTGTTTACAAAAAGCCCCACCAGAGATACCCAGGCAGGGACATAGCGGGCCAGCGTGGCCGCCTGCGCAATGGTGACCGACCGGGGACTGGGCGCGTAGAAGACCAGCCCAATGGCATCGGCACCGATATCCACGGCTGCCTCCACGTCTTGCGGACGGGTAAGGCCGCAGATCTTAATGCGGGTGCGGCACAAGGAAGGGGTATTGGCTGTCATGGTGCTATGGGGGGATCGTACGCGACATGCCGCAGACAGAGGCCCTGGGCAGGAAAGGTGCGGCCCGCCTGGCTGCGGTCGCGTGATTGCAGCACCTTAGCGATCGATTGCGGCGGTCGCGCCCCACGCCCCACCTCAAAGACCACACCCATGATGTTGCGCACCATATGATGCAGAAAGGCATTGCCCCTGATCTCTAGCGTTATCACCGGGCCATCCTGAGAAAAACGCGCACCGTGAATGGTCCGCACCGGCGAGGCGGCCTGACAGTCTGTTGCCCGAAAGGCCGAAAAGTCATGGGTACCGATCAGTTGATCAACACCGGCCTGCATAGCGGCGAGGTCGAGTGGCTGAAAGACCCAGGTGGCAAACCGGGCATGCAGTGGGGAGTCCACCGGGTGGTTATAGATCGTGTAGGTATACATGCGTGACAGGGCAGAGAACCGGGCATGGAAGTCTTCGGAAACCCGCCTGGCCCAGCGCACCCGAATGGCAGCAGGCAGAAAGGTGTTGACCCCTCGCACCCAGTTCCAGTCTGGCCGGTCTACCGAGGCCGTGATATGCACCACCTGCCCGCTGGCATGCACTCCCGCATCGGTGCGGCCAGCAGACACCGTCTCTACCGGGCCGCCCACAAACTGCGCAAGCGCGCTTTCGAGATGGTCTTGCACCGTATTGCCGCTAGGCTGGGTCTGCCAGCCCTCGAAGTCTGTGCCGTCGTACTCCAGACCGAAGGCAAGCTTCATTCACAGCAGAATACGAAGCACACGGCGCAGGGGCTCAGCAGCCCCCCAGAGCAACTGGTCACCGATAGTAAAGGCACCGAGATATTGCGGCCCCATGGCAAGCTTACGAAGGCGGCCCACGGGAATGGTGAGGGTTCCAGTCACCTGCACAGGGGTCAGCCCATGAATACTGGCCTCTTTGGTGTTTGGGATCACCCGCACCCAGTCGTTATCCTGGGCAATTATCTGCTCGATCTCTGGCAGAGGAACGTCTTTTTTCAACTTGATCAACAAGGACTGGCTGTGGCAACGCATGGCGCCAATACGAATGCAGGTGGAATCGATTGGCACCGGCGCGGCAGAAAACCCTGGGCCTCGGCCAAGGATCTTGTTGGTTTCCGCGCCGCCCTTCCACTCCTCAAGGCTGGTGCCGTCCCCACGGTCGGCATCGATCCAGGGAATGAGGCTACCGGCCAGGGGCACCAGAAAGTTCTGGGTCTCCTGCGGCGACAGACCCTTTTGAGCGGCCAAGACCTTTCGGTCGATATCGAGAATGGCGCTGGCCGGGTCGTCTAAGAGGCCATGCACTGCAGAATTGAGCGTCCCCATCTGGGTGAGCAGCTCGCGCATATGTTGGGCACCGCCGCCTGAGGCGGCCTGGTAGGTCGTTGCCGACATGAACTCGACGAGGTCGGCCTTAAACAAGGCACCAAGGCCCATGAGCATGCAGCTCACCGTGCAGTTGCCACCAATGAAGTCCTTAATGCCACGGTTTAAGGCGGCATCAATAACATTGCGATTGACGGGATCCAACACGATCACCGCATCTTCGGCCATGCGCAGCGTCTTGGCAGCATCGATCCAGAAGCCCTTCCAGCCCTTGGCCCGCAAGGGGTCGTAGACCGCCTTGGTGTAGTCGCTGCCCTGGCAGGTAAGCACCAGATCGCAGTCGGAAAGCGCCTGAAGGTCATGGGCATCGTAGAGCCGGGCCTCGGTCTTGGGCAGGCCCGCGATCTCTTTGGGCAGGCTGCCCCCAGCGTTCGATGTCGAAAAGAACCGGGCTTCAAAAAGGCCGAAGTCATTCTCTTCACGCATGCGATGCATCAGCACCGACCCCACCATTCCCCGCCAGCCTACGAATCCAACCTTCATTGCATCCTCAAAATAAAAATTAAAAAATGATCTGTCGCATAGGCCTGAGGCGCGAACCCGCGGGTCTTAGCCCAGGGCCGCCACCACCGCTGCGCCCATAGCGGCTGTACCCACCCGCCTTGACCCCGGGCGGTCAATATCTGCCGTGGCAAGGCCATCGGCAAGCACCCTGCGCACCGCCGACTCAATGGCATGGGCTGCCGCCTCTAGCCCAAAGGTATAGCGCAGCATCATCGCTGCCGAGAGAATCGTGGCAAGTGGATTGGCCTTGTCCTGGCCAGCAATATCGGGCGCCGAGCCATGGATGGGCTCATAGAGCCCTTTGTTGTTCGCATCGAGTGAGGCCGAGGGCAGCATGCCAATTGAGCCGGTAAGCATCGAGGCCTCATCGGACAGGATGTCACCAAACATGTTGCCGGTAACCATAACGTCAAACTGCTTGGGGTTCTTCAGCAGCTGCATCGCCGCATTATCCACATACATATGGCTCAAGGACACGTCGGGGTATTCCTTGCCCAGGCCCGTCATGACATCCCGCCATAACTGGGTAGTCTCCAGGACATTGGCCTTATCCACCGAACAGAGCCTGCGGCCGCGTTTGCGGGCTGCCTCAAAGGCAACCCGGCCGATGCGCAGAATTTCGCTCTCGCGATAGACCATGGTGTCAAAGCCCTCACGCTCGCCATTGTCCAGAATGCGCACCCCTCGGGGCTGGCCGAAATAAATGTCGCCCGTCAATTCCCGCAGAATGAGCAGGTCCATGCCCGATACCACCTCTGGCTTGAGGGTGGAGGCACTGGCAAGCTCCGGAAAAATAATGGCCGGTCGAAGATTGGCAAAGAGCCCAAGAGACTTGCGCAGCCCAAGAATTGCCTGCTCCGGCCGCAGTTCCCGGGGAAGATTGTCTAGAGAAAAGTCACCCACTGCGCCAAACAAGATCGCCTGCGACTGCTGCGCCAGCCTGAGGGTGACTTCGGGCAGGGGATGCCCACTGGCACGATAGCCAGCGCCGCCCACCTCGGCAGACCCCAGGTTTAAACCAAAATGTCCCTGGGCTGCCAGTCGACGGAGCACGGCCACCGCCTCGCGGGTGATCTCCGGGCCGATGCCATCACCCGCCAGTACCGCAATGTTAAGCGTCGTTGTCATGCGAGCGCCTTATGAAGATCTGTTCCAAGCCAAGGTTTGTCGGCCAATCGCCGGGCCTCGTAGGCCTTGATCTTGTCGGCCTTCTGTAGGGTCAGACCAATGTCGTCGAGTCCATTGATCAGGCAGTGCTTGCGAAAGGCATCCACCTCAAAGGCGCGCTCAAAAACCGTACCGTCAGCGGCGCGACCGCGAACCATCTGGGCGGGCAGGTCGACGGTGAGACGAAAACCAGGGCTAGACGCAGTCATCTGAAAAAGGGCGTCGACATCTGCCTCGGTTAACACGACCGGCAGCAGACCGTTTTTAAAACAGTTGTTAAAAAAGATGTCCGCATACGAGGGAGCGATTAGGACCCGAAAGCCGAAATCTTCAAGTGCCCATGGAGCGTGTTCGCGCGACGAGCCACAGCCAAAGTTACGACGCGCCAGAAGAATGCTCGCCCCCTTGTACCGAGGCTGGTTGAGCACGAAGTCTTCGCGCAGAGGGCGTTTGCCGCAGTCCATGCCCGGCTCGCCTTCGTTGGCATACCGCCAGGCATCGAAAAGGTTAGGCCCGAAGCCCGAACGCTTGATCGACTTCAGAAACTGCTTAGGAATAATGGCATCGGTATCGACGTTGGCCCGGTCGACTGGGGCCACCAGGCCATCATGAACGGTAAGTGGATTCATAGCGTGCCATTCCTTTACGACGATGAAAGCTGTCTGACATCGATAAAATGACCGGTAACACCCGCTGCGGCGGCCATCGCGGGCGATACCAGGTGGGTGCGACCGCCCGCGCCCTGGCGGCCTTCGAAATTCCGGTTACTGGTTGAGGCGCATCGCTCACCGGGCTCGAGCCGGTCGGCATTCATGGCAAGGCACATAGAACAGCCTGGCTCACGCCATTCAAAACCCGCCTCGCGAAAGACCTTGTCCAGTCCTTCGGCCTCGGCCTGCGCCTTTACAAGGCCTGAACCAGGGACTACCAAGGCAAGCTTCACCGACTCTGCCTTCTTGCGGCCCTTGACCACGGCCGCGGCCGCCCGCAGGTCTTCGATACGGGAATTGGTACAGGACCCGATAAAGACTTTATCGATGTATATCTCCGACATCGGCGTGTTGGCCTTGAGCCCCATGTAATCGAGCGCACGGGTCATACCCTCGCGCCGGGCCGCGTCGGGCTCGGCAGAAGGATCTGGCACCCGCGCTCCGACAGGGACCACCATCTCGGGTGATGTACCCCAGGTAACCTGGGGCGCGATCGTCTCTGCGCGGATCTCAACGACCCGGTCGAAGACAGCATCGGGGTCGGAATGTAGCGTCTTCCAGTAGGCAAAGGCCTGCTCCCAGGCCGTACCGGTGGGCGCAAGCGGCTTGCCACGCACATAGGATTCGGTGGTGGCATCAAAGGCCACCATGCCGGCCCGGGCACCTGCCTCAATGGCCATGTTGCAGACGGTCATGCGGCCTTCCATGGAGAGGCCACGAATCGCACTGCCCGCAAACTCAATGGCATAGCCGGTGCCGCCTGCGGTTCCAATAGCGCCGATTACGGCCAAAACAATGTCTTTGGCGGTGACACCCGCGCCCAAGGTGCCGTCGACTCGCACCAGAAGATTCTTTGCCTTTTTCATCAACAGGCACTGGGTGGCCAGAACATGCTCGACCTCCGAGGTGCCAATGCCAAAGGCAAGGCAGGCAAAGGCGCCATGGGTGCTGGTATGCGAGTCGCCACAGACCA
The DNA here is from genome assembly GCA_016868305.1 of Betaproteobacteria bacterium. Classification (GTDB taxonomy): domain Bacteria; phylum Pseudomonadota; class Gammaproteobacteria; order Burkholderiales; family Burkholderiaceae_A; genus Hahnella. The sequence continues at coordinate 25,453 of VGHK01000014.1, forward strand.
CAGTCATTCCCGGCAGGGTCGCCCCCTGCTCTGGGCCGATGACATGCACGATGCCCTGTCGTTTATCTGTAATGTTGAAGTACTTCAGGCCCCAGGTCTTGGCATTGGCATCGAGCGTTTCCACCTGCAGCCGCGAAACAGGATCTGCAATGCCCTTAGACCGGTCGGTGGTGGGCACATTGTGGTCGACCACCGCCAGGTTCGCCGAATTGCGCCACAACGGCCGGCCCGCAAGTTCCAGGCCCTCAAAGGCCTGGGGGCTTGTCACCTCGTGGACAAGATGCCGATCAATATAAATAAGACAGGTACCGTCTTCCTGACGGTCGACCACATGCTCTTCCCAGAGCTTGTCATACAAAGTGGGCATACGAGACCTCTTTACTTATTCGCTACGCTAGACATCGCGGCCTAAAGACCTAGCAATAATTTGAAAGCATCAGGACGCGCTTAGATCTCTATTATGACGCCTGCCCCTTAGCGCCGTCTTGCCCCACCTCGGGCACCTCCGAAGAGCCCAGCCGTCGGTCTCGGGCGGCTACCCAGAGGGCCATTAGAAAGCCCAATACCGCGGCCGCAGCAGAGAACCAGAAGCTCGCCTCGGGCATGATCGCCTCCCAGAGCCAGCCTGCAAGGATTCCGCCCAAAGACCCCCCGAGCCCATAGGCGGCCATCGTATACAACGCCTGTCCTCGCGCCTGGGACTGCGCAGGAAACCACTGCTGCACCAGGCCCACAGAGGCACTGTGGTGCAGCCCAAAGGTGACTGCATGCAGCAACTGGGCAATGATCAGCACCGCAAGGTTTCCTTGTGATACGGCAATCAAAACGAACCGCAGGATCGTGACCAGATAGCTTGCGAGCCATACCCGGCGCAGACTCCAGCGCCGAAACACCAGCCTTTGAAACTGAAAGACAGCGATCTCGGCGACCACACCCAGGGTCCAGAGCAGACCAATCGCCAAGCGGCTGTAGCCATGGCCCTCCAGCCAAAGCGAGAAAAGCGTGTAGAGCGGCGCATGGGACAGAAGCATTAGAAAAGATGCCAACAAAAACCCTCGCACATGGGGCTGGGCCAAGACCTGCTTGAAGGCCAGCGCAGGCGTTGTAAGGTCATGTACGGGACGGGCAGGAAGCCTTCCGGCAGACCATGCCACCAGGCTTAAGAGCAGCATCAGGCCCATGGGCAGAACCCCAATACCAAACCGGTCGAAGGCCCATCCACTGACCAGGACTGCTGCGATAAACCCCACCGAACCCCAGACCCTTACCCTGCCGTAACGCCCGAGGTCTCCCTGGCTGGTCTGCATTGCCAGAGACTCGGCAATAGGTACCTGACCCGTGAGAAAAAGGCTCATGGCAAAGAGCACAAAAAAGAGCGCCCAGAAAGACCAGTCAAAGACCAAGAGCCCGGCCATCGCAAGCGCTGCAACCGCAGACCAGCGCAACAGTATCGGCACCTGTGCGGGGGAGGCACGATCTGCCAGCCAGCCCCAGAAAGGCGGGCCGATCACCCGGGTCCATTGCAAGGGCGAGACAACTACGCCGATTTCCGCAGGCGAGAACCCGCGCCCGTTCAGCCAGAGTGAAAGGTAGGGGGCGAACAGGCCTACGTAGGAGAAGTAACTGGCGAAAAACACCGCCAGTGGTCGAAAGGTCTGCGACACTGCGAGAAAAAACCGGCCTAGCTGCGGGGGGTGTGGTCGTCGGTGACTGCTCTATCCGAGACGAGGGCCTGGCCCGCTATCGGCGCCAAGGGCGTACGCACGTCTGCATTCTGGCCACGATGACGAAGGGCATGGTCTATGAGCACAAGCGCGAGCATGGCCTCAGCAATGGGCGTTGCACGAATGCCCACACAGGGGTCATGCCGTCCATGGGTCTCCACCATGACCGGTTCCCCCTGCAGGTTTATCGACGGCCGCGGGGTGCGAATACTCGATGTGGGCTTAATTGCAATGGCTACTGTCACCGGCTGTCCGGTAGAGATTCCACCCAAGACCCCGCCGGCATGGTTGCTGAGAAACCCGTTCGGCGTCATCGGGTCTCCATGCTCAGAGCCGCGCTGCGCAACACTGGCAAACCCCGCCCCAATCTCGACCCCTTTTACCGCATTGATTCCCATCATGGCAGAGGCAATGTCGGCATCCAGGCGATCAAAAACCGGCTCGCCCCAGCCGGCCGGAACGCCCTGGGCCTCGACACAGATGCGCGCGCCGCAGGAGTCTCCGGCCTTGCGCAGGCCATCCATATAGTCCTCTAAGGCAGCGATCTGAGACTGATTGGGCGCAAAGAACGGGTTCTGAGAGACATACGCCCAGTCTTCAAAGGCAATCGCAAGCTCTCCCAGTTGGGCCATATAGCCACGAATCTGGATGCCATAGCGCTGGGCAAGCCATTTCTTGGCAATGGCAGCCGCCGCTACGCGAACAGCGGTTTCGCGCGCAGAAGATCGCCCCCCTCCCCGGTAGTCCCGCATGCCATATTTCTGCAGATAGGCATAGTCGGCATGCCCTGGGCGAAAGGTGTTCTTAATGTCGCCGTAGTCTTTGCTGCGCTGATCCTGGTTACGAATGAGCAGGGCAATCGGGGTGCCCGTGGTCACACCCTCGAACACGCCGGATAGTATCTCTACTGAGTCTGGCTCTTGTCGCTGGGTAACATGCCGAGAGCTGCCAGGGCGCCTGCGGTCAAGCTCCGGCTGAATGTCGGCCTCAGACAGTGCCAGCCCGGGCGGGCAGCCATCTACAACACAGCCGATCGCGGGCCCGTGCGACTCTCCGAACGAGGTGACACAAAAAGAGCGGCCAAAGGTATTTCCAGACATGACCGCATTCTACTGCGGCCAGGCATCCAGTACGGCCGAGAGCCGCTGCTGCACCAGTTGCGGACCCAAAACCTCCATCACCTTATCAATCGACGGTGTCTCGGTTTTCCCCAACAGAATGACCCGCAGGGCCATGGCAAGCTGCGGCATCTTCAGTCCATGATCGGCTAGCACCGTCTTCATGGCCTGCGAGATCGCTGCTGCCGCAAACGGCTCAGGCAGTCGCGAAGCGAAGTCCCGCAAGGCCTTTGGAACCGCTCCTTGCAGCCGCTCGGTGAGCATTACGGGATCGGGCTGCACGGGGCTATAGAACATCGCTGAGGCCTCAGCGAGTGCAACCAGGGTATTGGCCCGTTCTTTAAGCAGGTCGCACACGGCATCAAGCCTTGGCAGACCCGGTAACACCCCCAGTTCGGCGGCAAGCCGGGGGGCCGTCTTCTGGGCCAGCACCGCTCCGGTCATCTGCCTCAGGTAGTGGTTGTTGAGCCACTGCAGCTTCTCAAAATCAAACTGCGCAGCCGACTTGCTGCAGCTCTCCAGGGCAAACCAGGATACAAACTCGTCCATGGAAAAGACCTCATCGTCGCCATGGCTCCAGCCCAGTCGAGCAAGGTAGTTACACAGCGCCTCGGGGAGATAGCCGTCTTCGTCATATTGCATGACCGAAACGGCCCCGTGACGCTTTGATAACTTCTCGCCATCCGGGCCATGGATCATGGGCAGATGGGCGTAACTCGGAACACTGGCGCCGAGCGCCTTGAGGATATTGATCTGACGCGGGGTATTGTTGATATGGTCATCACCTCGAATCACATGGCTGATACGCATATCCATGTCATCGACAACAACACAAAAGTTATAGGTGGGCGTGCCATCGGCACGGGCAATAATCAGGTCATCTAACTCGCTGTTAGAGATACTGATCTGACCCTTCACACCGTCTTGCCAAGATACCGTGCCCTCATCCGGGTTACGAAACCGCACCACCGGCGCGCGGTCTGGTGGAACCACCAGACCCCGCCGCTGCGCCAGCTCGGGGCGCCAACGACCGTCATACCGGGGCTTGGCGCCACGGGCACGCTGCTCTTCACGCATCGCATCGAGCTCTTCTTTGCTGCTGTAGCAGTAATAGGCCTGCCCCGATTCGAGCATCTGGGTAATCACCTGCCGATACCGAGGCATGTGCTGCATCTGGTAGAACGGTCCTTCATCGGGATACAGCCCGAGCCAGGCCATGCCATCCAAAATTGCCTGCACCGCCTCGGGGGTGGAGCGCTCGAGATCGGTATCTTCGATACGCAGAATGAACTGACCACCATGCCGTCGGGCGTAGGCCCAGCAGTACAAGGCCGTTCGCGCCCCCCCAACATGCAGATATCCGGTGGGGCTGGGTGCAAAACGCGTTCGAACGATCACGGGAATCAGTGCCTCCAAAAAACCAAAATATAACCCTGTTCCACGACAGAGCCCCTGACCAGAGTCAAACTTCAGGCGAACTTTTCGGGGCGGGTCCTATCAAAAAGTGTATGGACACGCGCTTACCCTCAGTCTTTCTTCGGGCCAGTTCGATTGGCATCGTACTGGCCATTCTTGCTGCCTGTGGAAATGGTCGCGAAAAACCGCCCTCCACGCTTCGGCCCGATGCTGCGCAGAAGTCGCAGCAGGAACAGCAGGCCAAAAGAGAACGGGAAAAGCGTATTCGCAACACCCAAGACTGTTACATCGAAGAGCGCAGGCTCAACCCCAATCAGCACACCACCTGCATCTATCGCTGCCCCGACGGCAAAATAGAGAGCGAAAATGTGGCGCCTGGCTTCTACTGCCCCACCGTTCTCAATGTGATGAAGCGCTAGCCTGCAGATCGCGGCGCAGCGCAGTCACAGTCCCGTCCGCAATTTTCGTCGGCCCGAACCCGTTTATCATGGCGGGCCATGCCAAACATCGAATTTCAGGTCGACCGATCGGCCATCGACCGGCTCAGTCCATCGGCAACCACGCAGGAAAGACTGCGGCTTTTCAAAGACCTGCAGCTGTCCGGTCCACAGCGTCTGCTCTATAAGCTCTGGGCCAGTAGGTCCCTTGCTACGGTGGTATTCCGGCCGAACCAGACGATCCAACATGCCGGCGAGATTCCCCATTCCGCGTATGTCGTACTCGCCGGTCGGGTACTGGTGCAGGAAAAGGATAAGACCTTTCTGCTCGGGCCTGGGGCAGTAATCGGCCTAGCCGAAGGGCTCTGCGAGATCCCTTGCCATCACAACTACCGCGCCACCGAGGTGGTCAACTGCAAAGAGATTCCGCTGGATACCGCGTGTCGCGAGGTAAGCCGCGTCAACGCGGGGCTCAAGGGCGTCTTTCGTCTCACCCTGCAAAAGATCCTCGTTGAGCGCGCCCAGATCCCGCTCTGGCTGAAATAGCATGACACCGGAGCCCGATCCCATCGATCGCGTCTTAAAAGACGCGGCAATCCGCAACACCGAGATCCGCGCCGAGACCCAGCAGGCCGCTATCGACCTAGAACGTCTTATTCAGTTTGTCGTGGGCTCAGACGAGATACCCGAGGAGTTTCGGCCGAAGTTGCTGGCAGAAAAACCCGACCTTCCCTGGTCTATTTCCAGCGAGTCTACAGCCAGTGCAAGGCCCGAAGGCCCCTCCAGCGACTTCGCACACCGTGCAACACCAGAAGTCTCCGCAAGCGACTTCGCAGCAGGCGCAACCCCGGAACTTGGCCCCTCCAGCGACTTTGCAGCCGGTGCAGGGTCAGGGCCCGCTGCAGAGGAATCGGTTTTTTCGGGTGGCCCGAGCCGCACAAGCCGACACGACGATGAACAGGACTTCTCTGCTGCAAAGACCCCTGCCGCAGACCGCGGTGGGCCAGGGCATGCTCCCCCCAACGAGCCGCCCACGCCCCTCGATCCGCAGAATCTCAGGCCGGAAGACGGCGGCGTTGCCCTCGCCTATGCGGCCGGTGACATGCTCTTTTCCAAAGGAGATGCGGCCGAGTTATTTTTCGTTATCACCGAAGGACAGGTCTCGCTTTTTGAGCCCACCACCGGCTATGAAATGGCAGTCATCGGGCCCGGAGACTCCCTGGGTGAGCAGTCAATTCTCATGGGGGGCGTCCATACCCTTTCTGCCCGAGCAGTAACGCGGGTGGTCTGTACCACGGTGCGTGCCGATAGGCTGAGAACCATTCTTGATCAACAGTCTGGGGTGGTGAGGCCTGTGTTTGAGGCAGTCTTGCTGCAGCTTTCCATGCATAACGAACTGCGTGCGCAAGGCAACCGGCTCAGCCTCTAAAAAGACAATCTATGATCGCGTTCTATACCGATCGGTTCGTCCTGCCACTGCCCCAAGGCCATCGGTTTCCCATGGAAAAATACCGGCTGCTTCGGGAACGGGTTGCCTCTGAACTCCCCGACATCAGTCTTCAAGAACCCCCCGCCGCAACGGATCGGGAGCTCTTGCGCATTCACAGGCCCAGCTATGTGCAGAGGCTTGTGTCAGGCAGTCTTTCGCAGGCGGAACAAAAGATCATCGGATTTCCTTGGTCAGCGGCCATGGTCGAGCGATCCCGGCGATCCGCCGGTGCCACCCTTGCGGCCTGTCGTGCCGCGGTTTCCGCCCGAACCATCGCGGTCAATCTCGCAGGGGGAACCCATCACGCCTATCCGGATCGTGGCGAGGGGTTCTGCTGCTTTAACGATGCGGCAGTAGCAGCCAGGACCATGCAGGCCGAAGGGCTCGCCCAAAAGGTGTTAATTCTCGACCTAGATGTGCATCAGGGAAACGGCACGGCGGTCTGCTTTCAGAACGATCCCAGTATATTTACTGCCTCTATTCATGGTGAGAATAACTACCCCTTTCAGAAAGAGGTCTCCGATCTCGACCGCAGCCTGCCAAACGGCACCTCGGACGCCGACTACCTGGAATGCCTGGAGAACGTGCTGCTCGAGATTAGCCAACGATTCGCACCCGACCTCATGATCTATCTTGCCGGCGCAGACCCCCTGGCCTCTGACAGACTGGGGCGACTATCGCTGTCCCATGAGGGGCTGCGTGCCCGGGACCAACAGGTGCTGGCCTTCGCCCAAGCCCGTAACCTACCAACTGCCGTGACCATGGCCGGCGGCTATGCCCAGCCCATTTCAGATACGGTTGTGGCCCATTTCAACACCGTTGCGCTTTGCTATGAGGCCTTCTGTACCCGCGCTGAGCCATGAAAGGCCTTGGCGCTTAACCCCTCAGGCCTGACCCGGATTGCGCAGACAACCCGGCAGGCCCGATCGACCGGCATACACCGCATGGGCGCCGAGGGCCTCTTCAATGCGCAGCGCCTCGTTCCACTTTGCCATGCGCTCAGAGCGGGCGAAGGACCCCACCTTCAGTTGCCCCGCATTCCATCCAATAGCCAGGTGCACGATCATCACGTCTTCGGTTTCGCCAGAACGGGCAGAAACCACCTTGCCCCAGCCAAACCGGTTGGCCGCCTGCATGGCAGAAAAAGTCTCTGATATGGTTCCCACCTGATTGGGCTTTAGCAATACCGCATTGCATGCGCCCTGCTCGGCTGCCGCATTCACCAGTTCGGCGCGTGTGACCAGGTAGTCATCTCCGACAATTTGAATGTGATCGCCCCAGCGCTGTGTGAATGCCTGCATGCCAGGCGTATCGTCTTCTGCCACGGGGTCTTCAATCGAAAGAATCGGGTAGCGGTCAATCCAGCCCGAGAGCACCTCGATCCATTCGTCTGTTGTATAACGCCTTCCTTCTAGCCCAAGCTGATAAAAGCCCCCGTGACGAAACTCCGATGCCGCAATATCCAGAGAAATCGCCACCTGATCAAACCGATAGCCCGCCCGGGTAATGGCACGGGCAAGCATCTCAAGGGCCTGCTCGTTTGAGTCAAAGTCAGGCCACCAGCCCCCCTCATCGGCCACTCCGGCCCGCCTGCCCTGCTCCTGCATTAACTGACCCGCCGTTCGATAGACCTCTGCGGTCATTACCATGGCCTCATCGAATGACTGCGCTCCAACAGGCATAACCAGGAAATCCTGAATATCCACACGCCGACCGGCATGGGCGCCGCCCCCGAAGATTTGAATCTCTGGCAGCGGAAGCCGAACCTCCGCACCCGCAGACAGATACTTCCAGATCGGCAAAGACGCGTCTCTCGCGGCTGCATCAAGAACAGCAAAGGAAGTGGCAATCAGGGCGTTCCCACCTATCTCGTGGCGGGTCGCAGAGGGGTCAAGTGCCATGAGCCTCTGATCAATAGAGAGACGATCGGCAATCGGCATGCCCCGAATCGCTGGGGCGATATGCGCGCGAATATTGTGCAGGGCCTTCTGTACGTCCATCCCCCCAAGGCTCTCACCGCCGTCTCGGAGGTCAACTGCCTCGCGGCTTCCCCGTGAGGCGCCTGCCGGTGCAACACCCCTGCCGACAACGCCGTTAGACAGACCCACCTCCACCTCAACTGTTGGACGCCCCCGGGAATCCCAGATGCGGCGGGCATGCACTGCCTGTACTAGGTGAGCCATGCGTTATTACTCCAATCGAGAAGAAGATCTGACGGTGACGCCGAGGGCCTGAGAAGATGCGCAATAGCAAAAGCCCGCACCCGCTCTTGGTCACGAGGGTCGGTCAGGTATTCCACGGGCGACTTACCATCGACGCGGGCGAGCAACATGGCGGCCAGAAGCTCCGCAACCCTGCCATGAAACTGCTCCAAGGGCTCCCACGCCACATGCGCCGCATAGGCCTGCATCAGTCGCGTAAAGCTGAGAAAAAACTGGCTACGGTATTCCGGCTGCCAGACCGACTTGAGCAACAGATGATTCAGGCAGAAGGCAAGGTCGAATGCAGGATCGCCATAGACGGCACACTCGGCATCCAGAAACACTGGGCCATTTGGACCCACCAGTATGTTTTTAGGGCTTACATCCCCGTGCACCAGGGCCCTGCGCATCTGGTGTGTGCGATCTACCAATGCCATTAACACCGGGGCCACAGAAGCATGCCTTTGCGAAGCAGCAACAAAGTATGGATCCAGACGCAGGGCATAGAACTGGTCCTGATTTGCAAACGCTTCTGCAACATCGGCTCGGTTGGCAGTTACCGCATGAATCCTTCCAAGACGATCACCCACCGCTTCCGCGGTATTCCCATCTACCTGGCCGTCGCGAAGCTGCCCCTTCCATACCGGATAGTCCTCTTCTGGAAGGTATTGCATTGCGAAGCTCTGTGTCGCCAAGTCTTGCCCCAAGACCCGGGGCACCCAGGCGGGATCAATCGCCGAGACCCGTTGAATCCAGGCAACCTCGGCCTGGTTGCGCTCCACAGGAGCATGCCAGACCGCAGCCACTCTGAGTTGGGGCAGGGCTCTTTTAACGCAAAAACGAGACTCGCCTGAGTCAACACGCACAATAACCGAGGAGACCCCCCCGACCAGAGGCGTTAGCTGTGGGCTCTGGCGCCCCCGCCCCAGACCCATACGGTCTATAGCGTCATGCAAGACAGCGCGCTCAGCATCGGAAATTTCCATAGCCATGAAGTATCGCGTAAAAACGCTTGGCGCCAGGCGAAAAGCCTTTGATACACCGTAAGCCACGTATTAACTGACGGCAAGCATCAGCACCAGATACCGCCCTGTCTTGGCCAGGCCTACCAGCAGCAGAAAACGCCAGAAAGGCTCTCGCATCACCCCGGCAGCAACCGTAATCGGATCACCAATAACAGGCATCCAGCTTAGAAGAAGAGACCATCGTCCCCACCGGGCATACCAGGCCTGCGCGCGGGCTAGGGCCTGCGGACCCACCGGAAACCAGCGGCGGCCTTTAAACCGCTCCAGGCCGCGCCCCAATAGCCAGTTCACCACAGCACCCAAAGTATTCCCAAGGCTTGCCACAGTAAGTAGCGCCAGCGCCGGAGCCGCTTCAGCAATCAGATAGGCCATAAACACGGCCTCGGACTGCATGGGAAGAATAGTTGCGGCAACTAAGGCCGAGAGAAATAGGCTGCCGTAGACCGCCAGTTCAGAGAGCACCATACGGCTTACCCCAGGGACTGACCTGGCGCATGGTCACGGGCCGGATCGTGCAGCGGAAAGGCCACCTCCACCAAGGCGCCATCGGGCGCATGACCATCAGACCAGGTAAGCATGCCACCGTGGCTCTGAGCCACTAGCCGGGACAGCCAGAGCCCTACGCCGGAGCCATCTGGCTTTGAACTGAAAAAAACCTGCGGATCCTGCGGGCTGAACTGGTTTGGGAACCCCGGCCCGTCATCCCGCACAGTAACTACCACGCGGTCCTGCCGCCTTGCGACGGACAGCCAGATGTTTCCCTTTTTATGGCTATCGCGAATCGCCTCTATTGCGTTATTGAGCAGGTTTAACAGCAAGGATTGAATCTGCACCTTGTCACCCTTAATAATCGATCGATCGACAAAATCCTGGTGCAGAAGAATCTGTTCCTCCCGGCAGTGGCTTTCCACGATTGCGGCCACCGACGCGGCAAGATCAGACAGAACAAGCGGCTCATGCACCGTAGCACCCTTTTGAAACAGGCTGCGAAGCCGGCTTACCACCCCATAAAGACGCTCCGACTCAGAGGTAACCTCGCGCAAGGCGTCGTGCGCTGCCTCAGAACCCGGTAAGGTAGGCAATACCCTTTCGACAAACCCAAGGTTAAGACGTATCGCGGTAAGCGGCTGGCTAAGTTCGTGGGTAAGGCTACCTGCCAACATTCCGAGCCCTGAGACAGTATTCATCACCGAGACCCGCTTAAGATGGTCATTACGCTCCTCAAGAACCTTTTGCAGCTGCTGGTTGATCTGCTCGGCATCCACCAGCTGATCCATCACCCGTTGCTTCTGAACCGCAAGGCGTTCGACCCGCAGCTGAAAAAATCCGAAATGCCCGATGACAAACCCAATAAGGGCCAGCAATAAAATTACTGACTGATCAACACTTGGATGAAAAGTATCCTGCCGGCCATCGATATCTGCCATAAGGCCCAAGGCTCTCACCAGAAATCCAAAGCCGATCATGAGACCCATTACCGCTAAGAGCAAGGCACCCGACCTACCCGTAACCCGGGATACTCGCACCGCCTGCACCGCAAACTCCAAGAAAAAATATAGGTGAACCAGATTCACGAAAATCATGCGATGAGCAGGCTCGGTGTCAGTCACCACCATGGTCCCGAAGACGCCCAGATACAGGGCAGCAACCACCCCATAGCGCCTCAGAAGGCTCTGTTGCATCGTGTGGGCCGGTAGATCCTGCTCCATCATCAGAACCGCGGCGCGACAGAGATATGCCGCCGCAAAGGCCGTATGGGCCAGGAAGAAACTCATCCAGTCGGGCACCACGCCACGCAGACCCACCAGCACCGCCCCCAGCCCCATGGATATCCAGGCCAGGTTCCAGACCAGTGTCTGCCGATCGGATTTAGAACGGATCGCCAGATAAAGCGTAAAGGGCACTGCCAGATAGACAATACCCACCACCAGGTACATCGTTCTAATGTCCATCCACGCCTGCCCACCCTAGAAAACATCGTAAATAGAAATCTGCTGATGAGCAGTGTATCTTCCGTTGCCCCCAGCGGGCTTTATGGTCAGATCCTACTTTCGGGCAGAATGGCGATGAATCGTAATCCCATGACCTCAGGCCCTTTCAAAGGTAACAAGACCTCTCTCCCGACCAAGCCATGTCAGGCCTGCGGGCGCCCCATGACCTGGCGCAAGCGCTGGGCGAAGAACTGGGAACAGGTAAAGTTCTGCTCAGACCGTTGCCGGGCAAGCAGAAAGAGTGAGCGAACTTAGTGTTGGCCGCCCTGCACCACCCGTAACGCGAGCAAAGTAAAAAAACGCACCAGATAAGGATTCCTCCCATGGCTCAGTATGTAATGTCGATGCTGCGTGTCAGCAAGGTTGTTCCGCCCAAGCGACAGATCATCAAAGATATCTCCTTGTCCTTTTTTCCCGGCGCTAAGATTGGACTGCTCGGGCTCAATGGTTCCGGAAAGTCCACGGTGCTCAAGATCATGGCCGGGGCCGACAAGGAATATGACGGCGAGGTGCAACACCTTCCTGGCATCTCTATTGGCTACCTGCCGCAAGAGCCCGCGATTGATCCTGAGATCTCGGTACGCGATGCTGTGGCAGCTGGCCTCGGCGCGGTGTCGTCTGCCCAGCAGCGGCTCGAGGAAATCTATGCCGCCTATGCAGAGCCCGATGCAGACTTCGACAAGCTCGCCGAGGAACAGGCTCGTCTTGAGTCGATCATTGCCGCCTCCGGCCCCGATGCGGAAACCCAGATGGAAATCGCCGCCGATGCCCTACGACTGCCCCCCTGGGAGGCCAAGATTGCCCATCTCTCGGGAGGCGAAAAACGCCGCGTGGCCCTATGCACGCTGCTGCTGTCTAAGCCCGACATGCTGCTTCTCGATGAGCCCACCAACCATTTGGATGCCGAATCGGTAGACTGGCTTGAGCAGTTCCTCACGCGTTTCCCGGGAACCGTCGTAGCCGTTACCCATGACCGCTACTTTCTGGACAACGCTGCGCAATGGATTCTCGAACTAGACCGCGGCCATGGCATTCCCTGGAAAGGGAACTACTCGAGCTGGCTTGCGCAGAAGGACGAGCGGCTCGCCCAAGAGAACAAACAGGTTGATGCGCACATGCGCGCCATGAAGCAGGAGCTTGAGTGGGTTCGGCAGAACCCCAAGGCAAGACAGGCTAAGTCTAAGGCGCGGCTTGCCCGGTTCGAAGAGCTCAACAGTCTCGAATACCAGAAACGCAACGAGACCCAAGAGATATTCATTCCCCCAGGGGAGCGACTTGGTGATCAGGTGATTACGTTTTCAGAGGTATCGAAATCTTTTGGAGACCGCCTCTTAATCGATCAGCTGTCCTTCTCGATTCCACCGGGTGCCATTGTCGGAATCATTGGCCCCAACGGTGCCGGTAAATCCACCCTCTTTAAGATGATCCAGGGTCGCGAGAAACCCGATGCGGGCACCATCGAAATCGGTCAGACCGTAAAGATCGCGGCCGTAGACCAGTCACGCGAGGGGCTTGAAGACGGCAGAACGGTATTTGACGCTATTGCAGATGGCGCCGATATTCTTACGGTTGGCCGGTTCGAAATGCCTGCCCGCGCCTATCTGGGGCGATTTAACTTCAAGGGCGCAGACCAGGGCAAGGTGGTCGGCAACCTCTCTGGGGGAGAACGCGGGCGGCTGCACCTGGCCAAGACCCTGATTCAGGGGGGAAATGTGTTGCTGCTCGATGAGCCTTCAAACGACCTGGATGTCGAAACCCTTCGGGCACTCGAAGACGCCCTGCTGGAATTTGCCGGATGCGTGCTCGTTATCTCTCACGATCGCTGGTTTCTTGACCGGATCGCCACCCATATCCTGGCCTGCGAGGGCGACTCTCACTGGGAGTTTTTTACCGGAAATTATCAGGAATACGAGGAAGACAAAAGGCGCCGCCTCGGCGAGGAAGGCGCCAAGCCGAGGCGGATTCGCTATAAGCCGGTAACGCGATGATCGATACTGCGATGACCCAGCCGTTCTTTACTGCATGCTCCTGAGCGCCTGAATCCGCTCATCAAGCGGGGGATGGCTCATGAACAGGCGCTTAAAGCCATGGCCCATGCCCCCGCTAATGCCAAAGGCCTCGAGCTGCTCCGGCAGGTGGGGCTGCTTAATGGAAGCCTGCAGGCGCTCAAGCGCGGCAATCATCTTCTGGCGACTGGCCAGGGCGGCGCCCCCCGCATCAGCCCGGTACTCGCGAATCCGGCTAAACCACATAACAATGGCGCTTGCAAGAATGCCAAGTACGATCTGGGCGATGATCGCGGTGACCCAGTAGGCAGGCCCGTGGCCACTTTCGGTTTTAAAGACTACCCGGTCAATAAAGTGGCCTAACACCCGAGACAAGAAGAAGACAAAAGTGTTCACCACGCCCTGGATGAGCGCCAGGGTGATCATGTCACCGTTGGCTACGTGGCTCACCTCGTGGGCGAGCACGGCTTCCACCTCATCGCGGGTCATTCCCTGAAGCAGACCCGTACTAACAGCAACAAGGGCATCGTTTCGGAACATGCCGGTGGCAAAGGCATTGAGATCGGGAGACTCATAGATGGCCACCTCGGGCATACCGATACCTGCCTGCTGTGCCTGACGCTCAACCGTGCGTACCAGCCATTGCTCAAGCTCGGTGCGCGGCTGGTTAATCACCTGGGCATTGGTCATCTGCTTGGCCATGAATTTGGACATGGCCAGAGACACCAATGAGCCGGTCATTCCCACCACGGCCGATAAGACCAGAAGCGCGCCAAGGTCGAGCCCCACCCCCGCCTCGTCCAGCACATTGCCGATTCCAAAGACGGAGATAATGATGGACAGCACCAGCATGACTGCCAGGTTTGTCAGGAGAAAGAGAAAAATACGCTTCATAGAGTCGACTCACAAATAAAAGGGCGTTGAGACGGAAAGAAAAGAGGGAGAACCGCTAGCTGACCACAGTGGCCTTAGATGGGGACACGGGCCAAAAGTTTCAAGGCTATGTCGTCTCTTTGCCTTCTGAAATAAGTATCATTCTAGAACGGGCACAGGAGGAAAGACCGTAATGTCGCCGATGCTGCAACGACTGGCCCAGCTAAACTGGACCCTGTTAGCTATTCTCGCGATCGGTGAGGCCAGCCTCGTAGGAGGACTGGCGTGGATCTTTTGGGAGGAGGTATGGCCCTTGGTTTTTCTTGTCTGGTTTGGCGTCAGTATGCTGGCCTACGGGATAGTGAAGCATATCTCAGGCAACCCGCCCCGTCCGGACTAGGCTAAACGCCAACCCGCCCAGCAAAAAAACAAACGCTGCCAGCAGCAACAAGCCAGTGACTTCGGTTTGCTTGTGCTGGCGAAAGACAATGGTGCGGCCCATTGCCTCATAAATTCGGTGCAGCTCCGAGACACTGGCAGCGCTGAAGTATTCCGCCGAGGTCTCAGCCGCCACCCATTTCAAAATATCTTCCTCCAGCCGCACCCGCATGGACATGCCGGCGGCCTTCAGCAGAGCACCCTGTGTGGTTCCAACGCCAACGGTGTAGATGCGTATGCCCTGCTGGGCTGCAAATCGCGCCATCGTGCGCACATCGGGGGGCATATTGTCTGCCCCGTCCGACAGCAGCACGATTGCAAGGTCGTCGCGCTTAGCAACGGGCGAGAGCGGCAGGTCAGCCTCCTTAAAGGTTCCATCCAGAATGGCCTGCAGTGGCACACTTCCGGGAGGTAGTAACGCAGACATACCCACCGCTATGCCGGCGCCAAGCGCCGAACCCTGCTGAAGTGCAATTCCGTCGAGTACGGTGAACAGGGCATCGCGATTGGTAGTGGGCATCTGAGAGATCGTCGCCGTTGCTGCCACAGTGACCAGGCCCAGCTTCATCTGGGGGGGCTGCCGAGAGATAAACCTGCGAATTGCCTCCGAGGCCGCTTCAATTCGGTTTGGCGCCACATCATCGGCGCGCATGCTGCCCGAGATATCCAGCACCAGCATCACGGCATCCACCCGTTGCGGGAGCATCACCACTGCCTGCGGCCTGGCCGCGGCCAGTATGAGTATTCCAAGCCCGACAATCACAAGTGAAAAGGGCAGATGCGGCCAACGACTTCGCGGTACTGCTTGCATGCGCCAGAACCCTTTCGGATTACTCGGATCTTGGCGGATGCGACGGGCCCGGTAGAACAACCAGGCCAGAGGCAGAATTACGAGCAGCCAGAGCATCTGCGGCCACAGCCAGGAAATTTCCCCCAGCCTCATGTTCTTGACTGATTTCTGACTGGCAAGTGCCTTCGCTTCTTTCGCAAAGATAGGTAGGTCACCAACTGCGGCGCAAGAGGAATGTTGGTTTGAATCCGGAGAAGATCGGCTCCCGCGCCACGGCAGATATCGGCAAGGGCCTTATCGCGGTCCGCGACAATCTGCTTGTACCGCGACCGAATCACGGGGTCACTGGTGTCAATCAGGCACTGTGACCCCGACTCGGAGTCTTCTACCGTAACCAGACCAATGTCTGGAATACTGCGCTCGACCGGATCAATAATCCGAACACAGAGCACCTCGTGACGATAGGCCAACTGCCGAAGCCAGTCTTCCCATCCTGGCGCGGCCAGAAAGTCTGACAAGACAATCACAAGGCTTCGGCGACGAATCGCAGCACAGGCACGCCGTAGCATGGGCGCAAGCGGCGTTCCCCCTGTAGAACCCGCCTGATTTATTCGGCCAGAGTGGGCCGCCGAAGGCGCTCGCCCGGCATGCTCGCCAAAGAGCCGTGCCAGGCGCATCTGGTGTTGCTGCCCGGCACCGGGTGGCAGCATGACCGCGGGCGACGCCCCGTGACCATCATGGAACAAGGCGGCAAATCGATCAGCCTGGCGCACAAACAGGCTCGCAAGCATATCGGCACACTGCTGGGCAGCATAATGCTTCGGAACGCCAGTGGAGGAAAAAGCCATTGAGGCCGAGGTGTCGATAAGAAACCAGGCGGTCAGCTCACGTTCCTCATAAAAGGTTCGTACATGCAGGGTGCCTGTGCGGGCGGTTACATTCCAGTCGATATGACGCACATCTTCCCCGGGGAGGTATTCCCGAATATCTGATAGCCGCATCCCCGGACCCTGCAACAGAGTCTCGTGGTCACCCTGCGACAGGCCATCGAGCCTGCGCATAACAGGCCAGGCCAGTGACTGCGGCAGAAACCGTTTACCGGCTTGGGCAGCAGGCGCAGCCTGGACTGACTCTGGTGCTGCCGGCTGGCTAATGCGGCGCAGAAACCTGAACATGGCTATCGAAGGGCTTATCAGGGGCTGGTACGGCAGTCAAAACCTGTCGCACGATGTCGTCGGCGGTCACCCCCTCGGCGAGTGCATCGTAGGAGAGCACCAGACGATGGCGAAGCACGTCTGCGGCGATATCGGTCATGTCTTGGGGCAGCACGTAGCTGCGGCCGCGCAGAAAAGCCAGCGCCCGGGAGGCTTCCACCAGGCCAAGCGTTGCCCGAGGGCTGGCGCCAAAGCGCAGCAAGCGGCCCATATCGGCAAGGCCAAACCGGGCTGGCTCGCGTGTCGCAGCAACCAGATGCACCGCATGCTGTATCAGCCGGGCATCCACCTGGCCCTCACGACAGTCGTCTTGTAGTTCTCTGAGTCGCACCATGTCGAGAACCGGAGCAGTCTGAATCGGGCGACCCGTAAAACGCTGCGCTATTGCAAACTCCTCTTCTTCGGTCGGGTAGCCAATAAGCACCTTCATCATAAACCGGTCCATCTGCGCTTCCGGAAGGGGATAGGTGCCTTCGGTCTCAATCGGGTTTTGTGTGGCCATCACGAGAAAGGGCTGTGGCACAAAGTGGGTCTGCCCCGAAATGGTTACCTGCCTTTCCTGCATGACCTCCAACAGGGCACTCTGCACCTTTGCGGGGGCACGGTTAATCTCATCGGCGAGCAGCAGGTTATTAAATACCGGGCCAAGTACGGTGCTGAACTCTGCCGTCTTTTGGTTAAAGATGCGCGTGCCTGTCATATCAGAAGGCAGAAGGTCTGGGGTGAACTGCACCCGACCAAAACTTCCCTGCAATGCGCCTGCCAGGGTCTTTACCGTGAGGGTCTTCGCTAGGCCTGGTACCCCTTCGATCAGCAGATGACCCCGCGCCAAAAGCGCAACGAGAACGCGTTCGAGAAACCTGTCCTGCCCGACCACGACACGCTTTACCTCATAGAGAAGCCGCTCCATTAGGGCTGCGCTGTCTGCGATACGCTCGGCAGAGGGTGGGGCTGGGGCACTGGCGGCTGCACTGCCCCAGGAATCATTCGATACGGTCATCTGTCAGTCCTTTTACGAGATAAAACATGCCGCACAGGCTGGCTGCAAAGAGGGTTTCGGGTGGTGATCAAAACGGTGGAATTCCCACACCGCCGGCGGCCGCCTCGATCGTTACCGCAAAACCAATACCAATAAACGTGCCTGCTTTTGTGGGGTTCAAAATCGCCGTGACAATGCCGATCACCTCGCCCGCCATGTTCACAAGGGGGCCCCCTGAATTTCCAGGGTTGGCAGCCGCGTCGAACTGGATAAGCCCTGTCATCACGGGACGGTCATCCTGCGACCGAAACTCTCGGTTTAGGCCCGATACAACCCCCGAGGACACCGACATCGCCAGGCCAAACGGGAACCCCACCACCAGAACCTCAGTACCCGGAGATACCCGGGTACTCGATCCCATCACAGCCGGCTCCAGGTCGTCCGGAATGCGCTGGGGTCGCAGAAGAGCCAGGTCTTGCGCCGGCATCACGGCAATCACAGAAGCCGCCGACTGCATACCATTGGAAAAGACCACCTCAAGGCGCTCCATGCCTCGAATAACATGGAAGTTTGTCAACAGCGTGCCGTCATCGACAATCACCACACCAGTGCCCGCGCCAATCTCTTTTTCCGGTTCCTTAGGGCGTTTGGGATCGCGGCCAAATCCCCTTACCCGAACAACGGCTGGAATGATCTTTTCTGCTGCACTTGCTGAACGCGAGGGAAGATCGGTATCCTGCAATACGCGCATCACTGCGGCATCAATATCACGCTGGCTGACAGGCGTTGGCTTTTCTGAAAACAAAAATACCGCCAAGACCACGAGTCCAATGCACAGCGATACGATGCTGATGATCCAGTGCGCCAAGGGGTTGTGCCTCATGCAGCAAACTTAACACAGCATCTTTGTCAATGGCAGGATAGTTCACGGGAGACTCTTTCAATGCGGTTCTTTTGGCCCGATATGCTCTGGTCTCTGCTGCTGGTGCCGCTTTTGGTTGGAGGGTATATCTGGCTGCAAAGGCGGCGGGTGAGGAACGCGGTTCTGTCCTCCGAAATCTCTGCGCTAGTGCTTGCGCAGTCTGGGCGTCGGTCATGGCGAAGGCACGTTCCACCCGGCCTGTGTCTTGCGGCTCTCACCTGCGCACTGATCGGCACTGCAGGACCCAACGCCCGGATTGTGCTTCCCGCAGACTATATGACCCTTATTCTGGCCATGGATGTCTCCCGCAGCATGCTGGCAGAGGACGTTCCTCCAAATCGCATAAAGGCCAGCCAGGAGGCGGTCAAGGAGTTCGTCAAGGGGCTTCCCTCCAGTGTCCGACTCGGCCTGATTACCTTTGCAGGCACCGCCCAGCGGGCGCATGTCATCACCGATAACCGGCAAGAGATTTATGAGGCTATCGACCGGTTTCAGTTACAGCGGGGAACCGCAACCGGAAGCGGGCTTTTATTGTCGCTCGATATGCTGATGCCCGAGGCTGGAATTGACCTTGAGGCATCGGTCTACCGCTGGAACACCTACCCGGGCGGCCCATCCGTATCGGCATCGACTGCATTGGAAAACGCCGTACCACCAGGTTCCTATCGAAATGGTGCGATCGTCCTGCTGTCCGACGGCAGAAGAACCACCGGACCAGATCCCCTGGAGGCCGCGCGGCTTGCGGCCCGCCTCGGGGTGCGAGTACATACAGTGGCATTCGGTACCCCAGAGGGCTTTATTCCTGGCTTTGAGGGGTTTTCTTTTTATGCGCGGGTGGATGAAGAAACGCTACGACAGATGGCACAGATTACACAGGGCGAGTTCTTTAGAGCGTCTAACGCCAATGACCTGCAGGGAATCTACGCCCATCTGGCCAGCAAGATTCGGCTGGAACGCCAGGATACCCAGGTAAGTGCGCTATTTGGGCTGAGCGCGCTCGTACTCATGCTTGCCGCGGTGGGCCTGTCGCTTACCTGGTTTCGGGTTGGCGCTACCAGAGTTGAATTACGGTGACAGTTTACTTAATTCCCGTTGGGAATTAAGTAAACTGTCACCGTAATTAAGTAAACTGTCACCGTAATTACGTAATTCCTCCGTAATTCCCGCAACGCCAATAAAGCGGAAACAAACGGCCATGGTGCTTACTCTGCTTGCGGAACTAGTTCTGATAGCGCACCTACTGCTGGCCACGCTGATAACACTGGGGCTTATTGCGATTCCTATCGGCGGGGTTTTGCAATGGCCATGGGTACGCAATCGACGGCTGAGGCTAGTACACGCAGGCCTCATGGTGTTTGTGGCCCTGGAGGCTGTTCTGGGAATTACCTGCCCACTGACCACCATTGAACACCAACTTCGCGGCAGCCAGGCTCCCGAGTTTTTCCTGGCAGACCTTGCCTCTGATCTTCTCTACTGGAACCTACCCCTTGAATTCTTTGTTATTGGCTATCTTCTTGCTGCAGCCTGGGTAGGCTTCCTTTGGTGGAAGATCCCGCCGAACGGGGCTAAAGGGGCTAAGGGGGCTAATCGGCCTAACGCGCCTGGCGGGCCTGACGCTTAAACAATACCCATGCCGTGTTGACCCCGGTCAGGAGCATGATCGGCCAGAGAAAGCTACACAGCAGCACCCAGAAGCTACGCCCATCGAAAAGATTCGGCTCATGTGTAGGCAACGACTGGGTCGGGCCTTCACTGAAAAGATGCCGACGGGAAAAAGTAAAAAACCCAAAGCAGGCGCCGAAAATAAGAAAGGCAACGATGTAAGCGTTCATGCAGTCTCCTAGCCATACTGCAACGATCGGCCCCTTCGCGCTAGCGTGTTAGCCGCTTCGCCCAAGGGGAATAAGGTGCCAGAAACAGGAATGTCAGAAATAGTTTACGTCAATGTTGTAAATTATGGTATACACAAAAGGCCCCTGTCCTCTCTATGAATAACTATCCTCGGGGAAGAGGCGAGCCAGTAAGCCGTCCGATCTGTTCGCCGGAGTACCCCAGTTGGGAAAGCAGTTCATACGAGTGCTCGCCAGCATGGGGCGGTTGCAGCCTTAGGCCGAGACGATGCTCATTCATCGCCAAAGGCAATAGGGCTGCCTGGGCTAGCCGCCCAGCCTTTGGGCCGTCTGTGAGACGAACCGGTACAAAGCCCCCGGCAGCGTTTAAGTGAGGGTCTTCAAGCAGATCATGCGGGGCAGTAATTGGGGCGAAGGGAAGCCCCTCCTGCTCAAAAATGGCGCTCAGCGCCTGCCTACTAAATCCTTGAACCCTTTCCCTGATGACGGGAATCAACCACGCGCGCGCCTGAACCCGCTGGTTATTTGACGAAAGGCGCTCGTCCGCAAGAAGGTCGTCGAAACCCAGGGCCCGGCAAAAGGTAACCCATTGTGTATCACTAACAACGGCCAGAAAGATCTGCTCTCCTTGAGTGACCGAAAAAACGTCGTAAATACCCCAGGCTGAGACCCGATCTGGCATGGGAGAGGCGGGTACTCCCGTTGCTGCGTACTGCATGATGTGCTGGGCTACCAGAAAGACATTGTTCTCGAACAGGGCACTCTGCACCAACTGCCCCATGCCCGTATGCTGCCTCTGTGCCAAAGCCGCCATGATGCCGATGGCTCCAAACATCCCCCCCATAATGTCATTGACAGAGGCACCCGCTCGTAATGGATCGCCGGGCCGGCCAGTCATGTAGGCCAGCCCGCCCATCATCTGCACCACTTCGTCAAGCGCGGTGCGATGCTCATAGGGCCCAGGCAGAAAACCCTTTAGGCTCGCATAGACCAGTCGTGGATTTCGGTTTTTTAGCGTTGGGTAATCCAGACCAAGCCTGTGCATGGTGCCCGGTCTAAAGTTTTCTAAGACCACGTCGGCAGTATCAATCAGTTGCAAGGCAGCCTCGCGGCCTTCCGGTGTCTGTAAGTTTAGGGTGAGGCTTTTCTTATTACGGTTGAACAGGGGAAAGAAACCAGCCCCCGAGCCAAGAAGACCACGCGTACTGTCGCCCGATGGCGGCTCGACCTTTATCACCTCCGCCCCAAGATCCGCCAACACAAGCCCGCAAGAAGGGCCCATGACCATATGTGCAAACTCCACCACCCGCAGACCCTCATAGGGCAGCGACTTAACACTCTTACTCATGCCGGCCCGCCCACAAAGCCTTTTGGTAGCCCTGCTAGCGGCGTCATGCCGTAAAGCGCCTCGCCAGGCAGAGCCCTCTGTAGAACAGCTCTCGCACGCATAAGCCCTTCAAAATGAATACCTGTTGAAAGACCCATGGACTCAAACATGAATACCAGATCCTCAGTAACCACATTCCCAGAAGCACCCGGCGCATAAGGGCAGCCGCCAAGCCCGGCCAATGAACTGTCGAACGCACGAACCCCAGCCTCAAAAGCGGCAAGCACATTAGCCAGGCCAAGCCCTCGAGTGTTATGTAAATGGGCAGCTCCAGCCCGAATCCCCAGTTCCGCCCCCAGACGCCTAAAGAGATTGCCTACCGAGGCCGGATTGGCCATGCCTGTCGTATCCGAAAGCCCCACCTCATCGGCACCCGCATCGGCGCAGGCAAGGGCCAGTCGGATGACAGCATCCGGCGCAATAGGGCCTTGCAGAGTGCATCCAAAGGCAGTAGAAATGCCGACCTCAAGCCGCACAGAGCGCACGCTTTGCTGCGATTGCGACTGGTTATAGTCCCGTAGCGCCAGGGCTATCGCCCGAACTTCGGCAACCATTTCCTCTGGTGTCTTGCGCACATTGGCCAGGCTATGGGCAGGGCTGGCTGACACCGGAACCGTGAGCTTGTGCACCCCCGCCTGTAGCGCTCGCTCTGCTCCGCGGAGGTTCGGAACCAGAGCCATCACCGTCAGCCCTGGCCGACTCAGTGCGTGAGCCACCACCTGTGCGGTATCCGCAAGCTGCGGAAGGAGCCTTGCAGGAACAAATGATCCAACCTCAATCTCACAAACTCCCGCCTCAGAAAGCGCATCAATCCACCTGCACTTTGCCTCGGTTGACATGATAGTGCTTACAGACTGAAGACCATCGCGTGGACCAACCTCGCTAATTAATATATCCATAGGCGGGCGCTTCACATCGAAATCGAAACTAGATCAACATCCATAACGCGCTAGCCTTTATTGCAATTGTGCTGCCTGCCTGCTCCGCCAATGCCTGTAAACGGGCTGGGCGAGGAGCAGCAGTAGAGCAATGCCAAGCAGGGTGGCTGAGATTGGGCGAGTAAGGAAAGTAGTCCACTGGCCCTGACTAATGGTGAGGGCCTGCCGAAGCGACTGCTCGGCCATGGGCGCAAGGATAAGTCCCATCAACACCGGTGGCGCCGGAAAGTCGAACCGCCGCATCAGGTAGCCCAGCAGTCCAAAAACAAAAAGCAGCCCGACATTAAACACGGAGTTTCCTGCGCTGTAGACGCCGATAATGGAAACAATAATGATTCCTGCATAAAGCCAGGGAGGGGGAATCTTAAGCAGCTTTACCCACAGCCCAATAAGTGGCAGGTTAAGAACCAGCAGAATCACATTACCGATGTAGAGACTGGCAATGAGAGTCCAGACCAGGTTGCTATTAGAGGTAAAAAGCTGTGGCCCAGTCTGGATGCCATAACTCTCAAAGGCGGAAAGCATGATGGCGGCGGTCGCCGACGTCGGGATCCCGAGCGTTAGCAAGGGCATTAACACACCGGCAGCCGAAGCGTTATTGGCCGCCTCCGGCCCCGCTACGCCCTCAATGGCCCCCTTGCCAAACTCCTCGGGGTGTTTGGATAGTTTTTTCTCAGTGTAATAAGACAGCAGCGTTGGCAACTCCGCCCCACCTGCCGGCATTGCCCCAATCGGAAATCCGAAAAGCGTACCTCGTAGCCATGCCTTCCAAGACCTTGCCCAGTCGCTGGCACTCATCCAGAGGCGCCCTGACACTCCTAGCAGCGCGCTTGGTTTGCTACTGCGACCCTGCCATGCCAGATAAAGAGCTTCTCCTACTGCAAATATACCCACTGCCGCAATCGTAATTTCAATGCCATCGAGCAGCTCCGGCTGACCAAAAGTAAAACGCATCTGTCCAGTCTGCAGGTCGATACCCACCATGCCCAACAGAAGCCCGAGTCCCAGCGCAATGAGGCCCCGCAAGAGGGAGTTTCCAAGTACCGACGTGACTGCAACAAGGGCGAGCACCATCAGGCTGAAATACTCCGCAGGTCCGAATGCCAGAGCGGCCTCAACAACGACTGGCGCAAAAAATGTCAAGGCTAGGGTGCCCAGCGTACCTGCTACAAAGCTGCCAATTGCTGCTGTGGCAAGAGCCTGCCCGGCGCGGCCCTGCCGGGCCATCTTGTTGCCCTCAAGGGCAGTCATTACCGAGGCGGTCTCACCGGGGGTATTCAGGAGAATAGATGTAGTAGAACCCCCGTAAGCTGCCCCATAGTAAATGCCAGCAAACATTACGAACATGCTGGTTGCAGGAACATGGTAAGTAAGCGGAAGTAACAATGCAATCGTAAGCGCCGGGCCTATTCCAGGCAGAACCCCCACCATGGTTCCCACCAGGCAACCGATGAAACCCCACATCAAGGTAGTAGGGGTCAGGGCGGAGGCAAACCCGCCCAACAGCGCCTCAAAAGCTTCCATATGCGGCTAAAACCCGAACGGGGTTGCCGGCCCGATACCGATCCCTAAAACCTTTGAGAACAAAATCCAAAAGCTGGAAGAGACCGAACCACAGATCAGGGCCGACTTTAGATTAAGCGGTGCATCAAATGCCCGGGCGATGAGCATGCCGCAGAGCGTGGCCGGTAAAACAAAGCCCGCGAAAGAGACCATGACCACAAAAACCATCCCCCCAGACAGCAGAGATGCCATTCGCCACTGGCTGCCAGCAAGGGCAGTCTGCCCTGGTGCCTGGGACTCATCGGGCTGTCGTCCCCGCCAGGCGCCATAGGAATAAAAGACTGCGACAATCGACAACATCGCTACGATGCCTGCAGGCACCAGCGCTGGCCCGACTGCCATCTGAATCGCTGAGACCGGAATCACGCCAACCTGCCATGCGGCCACAATACAAATGGCCACCAGGACCAGGCTAGCGTGTGCCGGGGTCATGCTAGCCCTAAATCTTTCATCAGGACCGTAGTTCTCTCAATATCCCAGTTAACCTCACGGATAAAGGGTTGCTCGGTAAGAAAAGCGTCTGTCCACTTACGAGTCACGAGTTCTTTCTTCCAGCCATCAGTGGCCACAGTGCGGGAGACAAAGTCAATCAGGCCATTGCGTTGGGCATCCGAGATGCCGGGAGGCGCAAAGACTCCGCGCCAGTTCGCCATTACCACATCCACTCCAAGCTCTGTCATTGTTGGAACAGTCGTGCCTGGAATACGGCTTCGCCCAGAAGTTGCCAACGGAATCATGCGTCCCGCCTTTATCATCTCTTCAAACTCAGAATAGCCTGAGATTCCCGCGGTGACTTGGCCACCTACGATCGCTGCATTGGCAGGACCGCCCCCGGCAAATCCCACATAGGCAGCATCTTTTGGATTGCGCCCCAAGGCCTTGATGAGTAGCCCCAAAATGAGATGGTCTGTACCCCCAGCACTACCCCCGGCCACGGACACCGCCTTCGGATTCTCACGCAAGGCAGCAATCAGCTCATTCCAGGTCTTAATCTTTCCGCCTGCTGGCACCACGATAACACCAGCCTCTTCGGTAAGCCGGGCGATTGGCGTCACATCTCTCATGGTAACGGGACTCTTATTTGCAATGGCCGCACCAACCATCACCGACCCGCCGACCATGAGACTGTTGCCCTGACTCTTTCGCTGGTTAACAAACCGCGGCAACCCCACCATGCCCCCTGCCCCACCAACATTCTCAAACTGCATATTGCCGACGAGCCCTGCCGCCTTAGCAGCCCGCTCTAGTGCCCGAGCGGTGCTATCCCACCCCCCGCCGGGGGCAGCGGGAACAAACATATTGATCGACTCAAACATGGGCTTACCCTGGGCCCATGCTGGCAATGCAAACGAGGGCACGGCGATGGCGCCCAGCTTAAAAAAAGAGCGCCTTGAAGCCAACATCTTGTAAGACGATTTCTCAGTATTCATAATTGTCTCCGCTAATTAAAAGGAAAATAACTGCCCGTGGGATATGAAACGAAGGCAGAAAAGTTTTATCAGATAGAATTTTAATTTGTCTGATGAACTTTTTAATTATGGTTACAGGGCACTCCAATCCCATCAAGTGAGGGCAAACCCCAATGCCACGAAGTCCAGTGACATTACAACCACCGCAGGGGCTCATGGCCCCAGGGGGAGTCACATCCGTCGATCGGGCCTTGAGCCTGTTGGACTGCTTCGACGAAAACAGCCCAACGCTCTCCATAACTGAACTCGCCGAACGCAAGAACCTTCACAAGAGTACTGTTCTACGGCTCCTTGCATCGCTCCAACATGCAGGAATTGTGATCAAGTCGCAGGAAAAGCTATGGTCACTAGGTCCCAAGGTGCCTCGGTTGTATGCAGCCTACACCAAGGGCTTTTCTTATGAAGCGACTATTAGGCCTTTGATGGTCGCCCTAATGAAACGTACTAATGAGTGTGTCTCCTTTCATGCCAGGCGGGGCAACCAACGGGTATGCCTGCTGCGCGTGGACTGTAGCCAACCCCTTCGAGACCATATCCGCGAGGGCGACCTGCTGCCTTTAAATAAAGGATCGGGGGGTCGCGTCCTGCTCGCCTTCTCCGGAAAGAAAGGCCCGCGGTTCGACACCATAAGAGCAAACGGAGGCATCGCTATTGTGGGTGACCGCGTTCCCGGGCTTGCGGGTGCTTCCGCTCCAGTGTTCAGCAGTACCGGCCAGTTGGTCGGTGCATTAACGCTCACTGCACCTGAGACGCGTTTTAAAAGAGCTTTTCTTAATGACGTCAAGAAAACCGCAGCGCAGGTATCGCAATTACTTTAAGCAGCCCTTACCGGATCATTAGCATTCATTCGTAACGAGCCCGGCCGCCAGTGACCGCTGGCACGGTTAGGCTCATCTACACGATGCGGTTACAGACGACTATTTCTCGCCCCTCCCCTGCATCTCCCTCACTGACTTTTGCCGAAGATCCATCTTCTGCATCTTGCCCGTAGGCCCCAGAGGGATGGCATCTACGAAGATGACATCGTCTGGAATCTGCCACTTCGGTAGCTTGCCCTCATAGAAGACGAGCAGGGCCTGCTTTGTAACCTGCATATCCTTTTTGACAACCACGAAGATCACCGGCCGCTCATCCCATTTGGGATCCGGCCGGCCAATACAGGCAGCCATGGCTACTGCCGGATGGGCCATGGCAATGTTCTCAAGGGCAATAGAGCTGATCCACTCCCCACCAGACTTGATGACGTCCTTGCTACGGTCGGTAATGAGCACAAAGCCCTCTGGGTCAATCGAGGCAACATCGCCGGTTGCAAACCATCCGCGGCCATGTGCGTCTTTTTGCAGCAGTTCTTGTTCTGCCAGGGCGCCAAAGTATCGATCGATCACCCACGGGCCGCGCACCAACAGGTGCCCGCTGCTCTGGCCATCCCAGGGAAGTTCTTCCCCTTGGTCATCAACAATCTTAATGTCGAT
>VGHK01000015.1 GCA_016868305.1 Betaproteobacteria bacterium
AAGGCTGAAGGAAGAGCCGAGGGCAAAGCAGAAGGCAAAGCAGAAGGCAAAGCAGAAGGCAAAGCAGAAGGCAAAGCAGAAGGCAAAGCAGAAGCCACCCGCGCTCTCGTAGCGCGCCTTCTCGAGCGAAAGTTCGGCCCCCTCGCCCCCGAGCATCAGACCCTGCTCGCCTCGGCAACGATCGAGCAGCTAGAGCAGTACTCTGATGCGCTGCTCTCGGCGTCAAACCTCGGCAATGTCTTTCGGTTTCGCTAGCAGTTAGCTTCGTGATCGAGGACTACGATAAGGCTGCGTGGGGCATTTCAGAGATATTGGCGAGAAAACCTCTTGATGCCCTCGGTCTGAAACCATTCGAAATCCCAGGGGGTGTCAACGAGACCCTCTTGTAACGCCCAGGCATAGGTGTCGGCCGAATGTAAATCGCCCCGCGCGTCAGTCACCTGAACCGTAATACGCTGATACTCGTGTCCTTCAAAGTCATCCAGTCGGATCCACTCGGGATTGCTCAGACCCATCCACAAAACGCCAGTCACCGAAACCTCAGGCGCCCGCACGATTGCGGGGTAGGGCTGATCCGCCACTTGGCAGCGCTTCCAACCATGCAGGGTTGCAGCTACAGCGGGGCGTACTTCCTGGGTGACACGGGAAAAAATATCCCGAATCATAAGAGAGCCATAGGCAAAAAGGTTTGTCTGCATATCAATGCACTGACCGTACTTGCCGCAGGCTCACGGTATGGCTAAGCCATCCACAGTCTTGTTGCCACTGATGGAATGCAAAGCCCGGCGCTTCGTTATCAACGCCGGAGCGGTGGTCTTCGGCGTGGTCCATACCGTAGGCATGAAAGGTACTGGGCGCAGAAATCACGGGCCTGCCCGCCAGCGATGCCAGCATGGTGCGGTGAAGATGGCCGCAGATAAGGCGTTCAACCTGCGGGTGACGCGCGAGCACCTTAGCCAACTCCGCGCGCTCTTTAACCGCCATTGCGTCAAAAATAGTATTTCCAAAAACAAACGGCGGGTGGTGTAGGGCCAGGATAACCTGCTCGCCTCGGGCGCTATGCAAGGCGGTTTCGAGCCAGTCGAGGCGCTCACTACAAAGTCTGCCAACGTCCGAGCCCTCCCACAAGGTATCAAGCACGACCAGGCGCTGGCCTTGCCCAAGGGGCACCTGATACTGCAGGAAAGAACTGTCATCACCGGCGTGGGCACTCCAAAAGTCGTTAAATACCGCGCGGAATCCGTTGCGACTATCGTGATTTCCAAGACAGAAATAAAGCGGCATTCGCTTCTCAAGCGGTGCGAGCGCTTGCCTTAGCAGACGGTACTCTTCAGCCGATCCGCGATCCACAAGGTCGCCCGAGAGCAGCGCAGCAGTCCACTGCACACGCATGGAAAGCGCGTAGGTAATTGCCGCTTGAAGACCGTCAGTGGGGGAACGCCCGTTTTTCAGTGCTGACTGCGCGCGGGTGCCGGGCGGTGGAATATGCAGGTCTGAGAGTTGAAGCAAGGAGATTGGCATGGGTTTTCGCTCCTATTACGTATTACGGTGACAGTTTACTAAATACACTAAATTAAGCTAACTTCACCTTTTGATTGTAAATTTAGTGTATTTAGTAAACTGTCACCGTAATACCGTAATACGTAATTTCGTAATTTACTTTCCTCCTGGATCATTGATTGATCCTGTCACCCCGCATGATGGCATTCATGCACTCCGGAACACTACTGCCCTTTCCTAAGACGCCTGCCCCGGGCGCCTTGCATATGGAGCCCAAAATGGTTCATGAGATCTCCCGCGATCAACTTACCCTTGACCGCCTACTCGAAACGGTGGCCATGGCTGGGTTTGAGGCCGAATTGCAAGAGGACGACATTTTTATCCGAGGAACCGGCTGCGGTCTGCGGCTGGAGATTCACGCCAGCGCGGGTGTGGTGCAGATTCGCGCCGTACTTGTGTTGAACCGAAATGTAACCGATACCGCGGCAGAGGCCCTCTGCGGTAACCTGAACAAGCGGCTGCTGGTCTCAAAGTTCGTTGCCCATCGGTGGGATGACGGCGATCTTGGGATGTTTATCTCTTACGCCGTGCATTACAACTTTGGCCTGAACGTACCTAACTTTCTGTTTGTGCTGCGCCGGTTCACAGAGTCTTGCCAGGCCATCTACCGAAACGAAATCGAGGCCACGCGGCTTGATCCAGACTTCAAGCCACCTGAACTCGAACTCGTGGCACCTGAAAACGAAAACGCCACGACAGAGAACCAAGAGACGCCACTGGTATCGGAATTACAAAATTAAGGTGACAGTTTACTAAATACACTAAATTGCGCTACTCTCACTCGTTTATCCGAAAATTAGTGTATTTAGTAAACTGTCACCTTAATTCTTCATAATCAACGGAATTACTTCACGTCGAGCAGTTCCACATCAAAGATTAGGGTGGCGTTTGGGGGAATTACGCCTCCAGCCCCACGGGCGCCATAGCCCATCTGCGGGGGGATCACCAGGGTGCGTTTGCCGCCTACCTTCATGCCGACAACCCCCTGGTCCCAGCCGGCAATCACGCGCCCAGCGCCCAAGGGAAAGTTGAAGGGGCTGCCGCGGTCGACCGAACTGTCGAACTTCTTGCCCTTACCGTCGGCTGCCTGGGTGGTGTAAAGCCATCCGGAGTAATGCACAAAGACATTCCTGCCCGCCACGGCCTCAGTGCCTTTGCCTACCGCGCGGTCAATCTTTATGAGTTCTTGCACGGGCTCTTTTGGAAGGTCTGCCGCCAGGGGGCCAGGCATGAGTACAGGGGCAGCACCAAACCCAAACAGCGAAACGAGGAACTGCAGGAAACGGTTTTTCATGGGATTTATCGGTAAAAATGGAAGGGAGTCGCGAAGCGATTCAACTACTTCAACGACTAAAAAGGGGCTAACGTGCAATTCTTTCGAAAGTGTATTCCTTCATGGGCTTTGGCGCAGTTCGCGCCGCTAATTGCGCTCGGGGCCATCGTCCTATTTGGGGGAGGTTCTGCCTTGGCGGCAGCGCCACCGGGAAGCCCAGCGCCTGTATTTTCTCTTACCGATGTATCGGGCAAGGCATTCTCGCTCAAAGATTTCTCCGGACGCTGGGTGGCGCTGGAGTGGGTCAACCCCGAGTGCCCGTTTGTAAAAAAGCACTACCAGTCAAAGCACTACCAGTCGGGCAATATGCAGTCCACCCAGAAGCAGGCGGCCGATAGCAAGGTGGTCTGGATGCAGATCAATTCCACCAACGCCAACCATTCAGAATACAAGAGCCCCAAAGAGATGGCTGCCTGGAATACCGAGATGAAGACGGTGGGGGTCATTGCGGCACTGGATAGCGATGGCAAGGTGGGCCGCGCCTATGGTGCGAAGACCACGCCGCAGATGGTGCTGATTAACCCCCAAGGGGTAGTGGTTTATCACGGGGCGATTGACAGCGTGCGGTCGGCTAATGTGGCAGATATCGCCCGGGCCACTAACTACATGAAGCAGGCGATGACCGAGGCCCTGTCGGGCAAGCCGGTGACGGTGGCGGAGTCGGTGCCCTATGGCTGCACGGTGAAGTATTAGAGTTACGGTGACAGTTTACTAAATGCACTAAATTTTAGATAAAAACACGAGCGTCGATTAATTTAGTGCATTTAGTAAACTGTCACCGTAACCCACCGTAACTCCGTAATTAAACGTTGAACCGGAAATGCATCACGTCGCCGTCTTTGACGATGTAGTCCTTGCCTTCTAGTCGCATCTTGCCGGCCTCTTTGGCGCCGTGCTCGCCTTTATGGGTAATGTAGTCTTGAAAGCCAATCACCTCGGCACGAATAAAGCCGCGCTCAAAGTCGGTATGAATGACACCGGCGGCCTGAGGGGCGGTGGCGCCGATACGCACTGTCCAGGCACGCACCTCTTTGGGCCCGGCGGTGAAATAAGTTTGTAGCCCCAAAAGCCCAAAGGCCGCGCGAATCAGGCGATTCAGCCCAGGCTCTTGCATGCCCATATCGGCGAGAAAAACCGCCTTGTCTTCATCGGGCATGTCGGCAATCTCAGACTCTACCGAGGCGCAGATGGCCACCACAGGCATGCCCAGCCCTTGCGCATAGGCCTGCAACGTTTGCAGATGCGGGTTATTCTCAAACCCATCTTCGGCCACGTTAGCCACGATCATGCCGGGCTTGGCGGTAATGAAGAAGAAGGGCTTGATGAGCAGTCGATCTTCATCGGATAAATCAAGCGCACGAATGGGCCTGGCCTGATCTAACTGGGCCTGGCATTTTTCTAAGACCGAGACCAGCCGTATGGCCTCTTTGTCACCGGCCCGTGCGGGCTTTACCGCCTTGGCCAGCTGCTTTTCCACGCCTGCCAGGTCGGCTAAGGCAAGCTCAGTGGCAATGGTTTCGAGGTCGGAAATGGGGTCAACCCGCCCACTGACATGCACCACATTCTCGTCTTCAAAACACCGCACCACATTGACAATGGCATCGGTCTCGCGAATGTTGGCCAGAAACTGGTTGCCCAGCCCCTCGCCCTTGCTGGCCCCGGCCACCAGCCCCGCGATATCGACAAACTCCACCGTGGCCGGCATGATTCGCTCCGGTGACGCAATGGCGGAAAGCTGGGCCAGACGGAGATCGGGAAGCTCCACAATGCCCGTGTTGGGCTCGATGGTGCAAAAGGGGTAGTTTTCTGCCGCGATACCAGCCTTGGTAAGGGCGTTAAAAAGCGTGCTCTTGCCCACATTGGGCAGGCCAACAATTCCGCATTGCAGTGCCATGGCGATTGGGTTCCTTTAAGGGGCGGGGCTGTGCAATAGACGCTGGGCTGGCGCGAAATCGCCCGCGACGATCTTGGGCAGTTCTTGAAGACAACGGTCTATGGCGCCATGAATGGCCTGCTCTTCTTCGGCGCGCGGCCGATGCAGCACAAAGTCGACAACCTCTTGGCTAAGCCCCAGGGTTCTTGGATGCCCAATGCCCAGCCGCAGCCGCCAGAAGTTGGGGCTTCCGAGCTGGCTGGTGATATCGCGTACTCCATTGTGGCCGCCGTGGCCGCCACCCTGCTTAAGCCGAATATCGCCAGGGGGAATGTCGAGCTCGTCGTGGACCACAAGGATCTCCTCAGGAGCGATCTGATGAAACCGAGACAGCGCGGCAACCGCAGTGCCCGAGTGGTTCATAAAAGTCTGTGGGCAGCACAGCCAGACTGGCTGCAGGCCCTGCGGGGTGTTAATAGTTACCTTGCAGACCCGTGACTGAAACTTGGATTCCAACGACCAAGAGGCAGGGCCAGCGGCGAAGCCGCCCTGACCCGAGCCGCTTGCAAGTTTTTCGAGCAGCCAGAAGCCCACGTTATGCCGGTGCAGCGCATAGGCCGCACCGGGATTACCAAGCCCGGCTACGAGACGAATCGACGCCAATGCGCCGGAACCGCCATTACGACTTGGCGGGCGCCGCAGCCGGTGCGGCGGTCTGGCTGCTGGTATCGACCACCGGTTCGGCACCACCGGCCTTCGACGCCGTGGCCACCACCGGGTCGGTCTGGCCATGGAGCACCAGGCTTACACCCGCTGGAACCTTGATGTTACTGACATGCACGGGGTGCGACAACGACAGGCCTGAGAGATCAACTTCGAGGAAGCTGGGCAGGTCTTTGGGCAGACAGCTGACCTCAAGCTCATTCAGGATATGGCTGACGATGGCGGCTTCAAGCTTCACAGCAGGCGAGTTTTCCTGGCCCACAAAGTGCAGGGGCACCTTGGTATGCAGCTTGGCATTGACATCAATACGTTGGAAGTCTACGTGCAGCACCTGCGCCTTGTAGGGATGCATTTGAAAGTCGCGCAGCAAGACCTGTTCGGCCTGACCGTCGAGTTCGAGCGACAGAATAGACGAGTGAAACGCTTCAGCCTTGAGCGAGAGAAAGATGGGGTTGTGGTCCATCTCGATGGAGACAGGGGCCGTGGTGCCACCGTAGACAATTCCGGGAACCTTGCCGCTTCGGCGAAGACGGCGGCTCGCACCCGATCCTTGCACCGAACGGCGGCTTGCAACCACTTTAGAGGTGGAAACTTTCATGTATGCACTCCGCAAAAATGATGGGGGCGGCAGACACCGGAACGCCCGATGCCCTGTTGCCCTTGGTTAAAGACGCCTCTGCCGCCGCGACCAGCAACAAAGGAAAGCCCGCTAGTATAGCCCATGGGAGCAGTAGTAAGCGGCACTGATTGGGCGCCGCTCGGCGTCGGAGCCGCCGCCGGGGGGCTACTCGAGAAAGAGCGAGCTTACCGAATCAGACTTGGCGATACGAATAATCGTTTCTGCCATGAGGCCCGCACAGGAGATAACCCGAATACGCCCCGAGTCGATGGCTGCCTGGCTTAAGGGAATGGTGTCGGTGACCACTAGCTCATCGAGATCGGAGTCGACCACGCGCTGCACGGCGCTACCGGAGAGCACGGGGTGGGTACAGTAGGCCACCACCCGCGAAGCGCCATAGGTTTTAAGCGCTGCGGCCGCCTTGGTGAGCGTACCAGCGGTGTCCACCATGTCGTCCATGATGATGCAGGTGCGGTCGGTGACATCGCCAATGATATTCATCACCTCAGACACGTTGGCCTTCGGCCGGCGCTTGTCGATAATGGACAGTTCGGTGTCGAGTTCTTTGGCAAAGGCCCGGGCCCGCACCACACCGCCCACGTCGGGCGAGACCACGATCAGATCTTTGTAGTCGTGCTTCCAGACATCCCCCAGAATAATCGGCGCGGAGTAGATGTTGTCGACTGGGATATCGAAGAACCCCTGAATCTGGTCGGAGTGCAGGTCCATAGTGAGCACCCGATCAACACCAACAGACTGCAGCATATTGGCCACCACCTTGGCGCTGATGGGCACTCGCGCAGACCGCACCCGGCGGTCTTGCCGCGCGTAGCCAAAGTAGGGAATAGCGGCCGTAATGCGGCTTGCAGAGGCCCGCCTGAGGGCGTCGGCCATGAGCATTACTTCCATGAGGTGGTCGTTGGCCGGCGCGCAGGTGGGCTGCAGCACGAAGACATCGCGCCCGCGCACATGCTCAAGAATTTCAACGGTGGCCTCACCGTCGGAGAACCGCCCGACATTGGCACGCCCCAGAGGGATGGAAAGACACTTGGCCACATCGGCCGCTAGCCGAGGGTTGGCGTTGCCCGTAAAGAGCATGACACCGTCGTGGGCCCCGTTTTGGCTGGCTCTGCGATCGACCATATGGGAGTGGGTAGGTGAGGTGGGAGGTATGAGAAAAGTGACTGGCTGGGGAGGAAGGATTCGAACCCTCGAATGCCGGAATCAAAATCCGGTGCCTTAACCGACTTGGCGACTCCCCAGCGGAACCCTTAAAACGCGTATCGTACCTCTTCTTCGGGTCGTCCTCAGAAAAGATTCTGGCAGACGCGAACTATAGAGCCAGCGCAGGATTGAGTCGGGTCTTCTGGCGTGTCCCCAAGCAGCTTACGCAGCAGGCGGGCGGCCGTAGTGGCCTGGTCCTGGCCTGAGCAGCTGATAAATACCGCGCCACCACTTCCGCTCATGCGACAGGCGCCCCTGGGAAGCCCCAACTGCTCTGCAACGGACCGCAGCGCTTCGAGCAACGTCGCCACCATGGGGTACTGACGACAGGCCACCGGTTCGAGGTCGTTTCTGCCGAGTGTCCAGATGGCAGCATCGGCGCAGTCTTCCACTGCAGACAGCCCGATGGCCGGCGTGCTGCGGCTGAGCAAGGGGTCTTGAAAGACCGCGGCAGTGGGCACGGTGACCGGAGGTACCGCCACCACAAACCAGCGGCTGGCCACTGCTATTGGTGTGATGTCTTCGCCAATGCCGCGCACGTAGGCGGACTGTTCCGCCAGGAAAAAAGGAAGATCCGCACCAAGCCCAAGCCCAATTGCCTGCAGGGTGTCTCTGGGATAGTGCAGGCCCCAGAGCCTATTGAGCAGCAGCAGCGTGTAGGCCGCATCGGCGCTGCCGCCACCAAGACCAGCGCCATGCGGAATGGACTTCTGCAGCCAGATGCGGCAGCCCAAGGGGGAGCTCAGCCTGCCGTGTTCACGGGCATAGTCACGCAACGCCTCGGCGGCCCTTACAGCAAGGTCTTTCTGAACCGGCCAGGCAATATCGCCCTCGCGCTCGATCCGTCCGGATTTATCGACGGTTATCTCGAGCTGATCACACCAGTCGATTGCCACAAAGACGCTCTCAAGCAGGTGGTAGCCATCGCTGCGCTGGCCGGTGACATGCAGAAACAGGTTGAGCTTTGCCGGCACCTGCACGGATGCCTGCAGGGGTGGGGGCATTGGAGATGGGGCTATCGGCACGCTCGGGTCGCTGTTGGCTGTTGGAATAACGCTGCCGGGACCTTCTTGCCTAGGGTGCGCAGCCCGGGCCAGCTTCTTGGCCAGAGCCGTCTGAAGGCCGTTTGCAGTCGGGTGGGCTGTCCAGAGCAATGCGCAGCTCCACCCAGTCGCTGCCCACGGTCTGCCGTAGGGTGAAGGGCTGACGGGCTTCACCGGGTAGGGCGGCTTCTTTTTCCAGGCGCGCCCGCAGTCCATGAAGCAGCTCGGCCAGAGCCTGAAGGCCTGCTGCGGTCAGTAGCGACGGTGGTGGGGTCGTAGGGGTTGCAGCGGCCTGCACAGACTCATAAGGGCCGGATGGTGCTGCAGCAGTTTGGGCAGGAAATTGCTCGGGCAGCACAGGCCTGCCTCGCGGGTCGGTAAGCGACCAGCCTGCCCAGGGGCCATGCCGATCGGGTCGCCATGAGAAGATGCCCTGCGCCTGCCCCCAAGGGTCTTGGATGAGCACTTCCTGATAGCCGGAGTATTCCGGACTGCCTTGACCCCGGGCATCTGTACGCCATTCGAACCGGCCTTGACTAGGCTCTGGCAGGAAGGAGCCGCGCAGGGCGAACCTGCCTGATCCAAGCTCGGCCGTCGGGGGCGGTGGGGCGATGGCGGTGGTGGCGCAGCCTGTGGCCGTGAGTACCATCACGACCAAAAGCACCATGAGGCCTAGTGGGGCTAGGCGCCCGGTGAAGGCTATGCGAGCCATAGGAACTGTAACGGCCATGGGGCCCAGACTTCGCAGAAACAAGAGGGCGCGCGACACCGTGGCGAAGACCAATCCGGCTACTGGCCTGCGCGTTTGGAACTGGGCAGAGACTCGGGACTGATGCCCAGTCGTTTGAGCGTGTTGCTCAGCACGGTGTTGCCCGGGTCGTGGGTGAGGCCGAGCCGAAAGACCGCCAAGGCCTCTTCTTTGCGCGCGAGTGCCCAGAGGGCCTCGCCAAGGTGTGCTGAGATCTCGGCGTCTGGCTGTCTGCGATGGGCATCGGAAAGCCATTGCACCGCGGTGTCAAACCGACCCTGTCGAAACGCAACCCAGCCCATGCTGTCAAGAATATGGGGATCTTCGGGCAGTATGCTAAGCGCCTCTCGGATCAGGGCTTCGGCCTCCTCGAGTCGGACACCCCGATCGGCGAGGCTATAGCCCAGGGCATTACGCGCATGGGCATGGCCTGAGTCTTGCGCAATCAGTTGGCGCAGGAGCGACTCCATGGTCTTATGGTTCTGCACCCGCTCATTGAGCATGGCGCGCGCGTAGAGCAGACTGCGGTGGTCTTTGTTTGTGCCTGCAACCGATTCGATAAGTGCTAAGACCTTGGCGGGTTCTTGGGCTTGCCCGGTGAGCCCGGCCAGTCTTTCAAAAAAAGGTGCAAGCGTGCCCGCCTTTTCTGCCTGAACCTTGCGTGCCGTCAGGCTGCCGCGCAGGTCGGTAAAGAACCCGAACTGTAGCCGCAACAGATCGACAATATCCTGGGCATCTTCGCTTTCGGGCTGTGCCTCAAGCCAGACCACTCCTGCCCGCAAGGCCTGTCTTGCAGACTGGGCCGTAAGGGCGATACGGGTAGCCCGTTCGGCCACGCCCGCGTCCCGAGTGCTTTCCGCCAGGGAAATGTAGGTTGCCACGGCCACCGCGAGCTGGCCCTGCTGCAGGGCCAGCTCACTTGCGAGAATCTGAAACACAGCGCTGGCTGCCGAGGGAGGCCGCGACCCAGCTGATTCGCTGCTCTGGGCCTGTGCGGGCAGCAGCCATGAGAGCGAAACGACACTGGCAACAATGCCTGCCCGAAACCGCGAAGCCAGGCGGCCAAACACCAGCGCAGTCAATTTATGGGGGGAATAGTTTCGAGGCATGATCACAGATCCAAAGTATCCCAGTTTGAGCTGATTCATGCCTGAATTACCCGAAGTTGAGGTGGTATGCCGAGGCCTGCGAGACCATGTCCTTGGCCTTGCGGTGCAGTCCATGGGTACGAGCGGCAAGGCGCTTCGCAGCTTTCCGGGGAAAAAAACGGGGCTGCCACTGGTGGGTCAGAAGATTCATTCTCTAGAGCGGCGGGCCAAGAACCTGGTGTTTCTGATGGATGACTGGTGGATGCTGGTGCACCTGGGCATGTCGGGTCAGCTGCTCTGGCTGCCACGCGAGGCCCAGCGGCCTGCCCATAGCCATGTCTGGTGGGGGTTTGCCAGTGGCCAGCTGGTCTATAACGATCCCCGTCGGTTTGGCGATGTGCGGCTTGTCTCGCGCGGTCTTGCAGGCGCTGCTGACAGCCTCCCCGCCAGTGTGCTCGGTGCTGCGTCAACTGGCATTGAGCCGCTTTCGTCGCAGTTTGATGGCAACTGGCTCTATCGGGCAAGCCGAGGGGTTCGCCAGCCGATAAAGCCCTGGCTGATGCGCGGTGATCTGGTGGTTGGGGTGGGAAACATCTATGCCAGCGAGGCGCTCTTTCGCGCAGGAATTCACCCTGGACGGCCTGCCGGCCGGATTGGGCCCGAACGCCACACGGGCCTGGCAGATGCGATTCGGCAGGTGTTGTCTGAGGCTATTGCCGGGGGCGGAAGCAGCCTGCGCGACTTTGTCTCTGCCGATGGGCTTCCTGGTCACTTCGCAACCAGCCACCGGGTCTACGGCCGCCACGGCCTGCCATGCGGCCAGTGTGGCCGGGTTATTTTTCGTCGGATGCAGGCCCAGCGCGCAAGCTACTTCTGCCCAGGATGTCAGCATTGACTAAGAGGCCTGGTGGGGCCGCCGTGGCAGAGAGCTTTGCCACGCAACTGCTGCGCTGGGCACGCACCCATGGTCGAACGGGCCTTCCCTGGCAGCCCCCGCCAGGAAGCCTTGCCGATCCGTATCGGGTCTGGGTCTCGGAGATCATGCTGCAGCAGACCCAGGTGCAGAGCGTGAGGGGTTATTTTCAGCGGTTTACAGACCGGTTTCCAAGCCTTGGGTCGCTAGCGAAGGCGGATCTTCAAGAGGTTTTAGCGGTCTGGAGTGGACTGGGCTATTACGCCCGGGCGCGCAATCTGCACCGCGCGGCCCAGCAGATAGAGGCGGCCTGGGGCGGCCGGTTTTCGGATCGCGCCGAAGACTGGCAGAGGCTGCCCGGGGTGGGCCGGTCTACTGCCGCGGCCATTGTCTCGATCTGTTTTGGCCAGCGCGAGGCGATTCTGGATGCCAATGTGCGCCGGGTGCTTGCCCGCCAGGTGATGGCGCAGGAGCCCTGGGGCTCGGCTGCTCTGGACCAGCGTCTCTGGCAGGAGGCAGAGCAAAGACTGCCACTTAGGCGGCAGGATATGCCCCGGTATACCCAGGCCATGATGGACCTGGGCGCTACCGTGTGCCTGTCTCGGTCTGCCGACTGTGCGGCCTGCCCGGTCGTGGGCTTCTGCCAGGCCCATGCGGCCGGTCGTGTTGCCGATTTTCCGGTGCCGCGGGCCAAGGCCCCTCGTCCAAGCCGCAAGGCATTCTGGCTGCTGGTGGTCTACCAGAATCAGCTTGGGCTCTGGCAGCGGCCGCCCGAGGGAATCTGGGGCGGGCTCTGGACGCCATGGGACATTCCCGCAGCAGAGCCATGGCCCCAGGGGTCTGAGCCGCTCACGATGCTGCGACATGGGTTTACGCATTTCACCCTCGAGGTGGAGGTGCGGCTGATCAGCCCTCAGACCAAGGCCGGGATGCTCAGCCTGCAGAGGCAGTCTCGGGGCCATGGCCAGACGCTCGAGTTTCGGCCGCTTGTCGACTTTCTGGCCCTGGGACTGCCTGCGCCGGTTCGGCGGCTGCTAGCTAGTTCAGGCCTCGCTGGGTAAGGGTGCGGTGCCGTACCAGGGTAGGGCAGGTGGCGGTGAAGGCCCGCGCCAGAGCCTCGGCACAGTAGACCGACCGGTGCTGCCCCCCAGTGCAGCCTAAGGCTACGGTGAGGTAACTGCGCTGGTCGGCCTCATAGGCCGGAAGCCAGCGGCGCACGAAGCCGCCGATGTCCTGGATCATCTGGTCCACCTCGGGCTGGCTGCAGAGATACTGCACTACCGGCTGATCGAGCCCGGTAAGGGGCTTGAGGGCTTCAATGTAATGCGGGTTTGGCAGGCAGCGGACATCGAAGACCAGGTCGGCATCGAGCGGGATGCCCGCCTTGAATGCAAAGGACTGGAAAAGCAAGGTGACGGGGGCGGGCTTAAGCCCCAGAAACTCGCGTATCCAGGCGCGAAGGCTGGCGGGTTTGAGCTCGGTGGTGTCTATTGCCATGCCCAGAGACTCAATGTTGGAGAGGATGCGTCTTTCCTCTTCGATACATTCGACCAGAGAGCTTGCAGCGGCCTCGCCCTCCTGCCCTGAGACGCGTTTGGGCCGCAGGCTTAAGGGATGCCGGCGGCGGGTCTCTGAGTAGCGCTGGATAAGGGCCTTGGTCTGCGCATTGAGAAACACCACCTGCACAACCATGCCTGAGGCCTTGAGGCTCTCAATGGCCTCGCGCAAGGGCCCGAGGTCCGCACCCACGCGGACATCGGCCGCCACGGCAACCCTTCTGTGGCCTTGTGAATGAAGCGATCGGGCCAAGGGGGCAAGAAAGGCAATTGGCAGGTTGTCTACGCAGAAAAATCCGGCGTCTTCCAGGGCATTGAGCACCACCGACTTGCCCGACCCTGACATGCCAGTGACCACCAGTAGCCGCATGGAATGCTGATTGCCTGCCGAGGTCATTGGGGTGCCTGGCGGTCTTCGTCGGCTTGCATCGACTGCATGGCATCGCGCTGCCGCTCGGTGAATTCGCGCATGGTGTCGATGCCCCGCAGCTGCAATACGGTATTGCGCACCGCCGCCTCAACCAGCACCGCAAGGTTGCGGCCAGCGGCCACGGGAATGACCACCTTGCGAATGGCAAGCCCCAGGATATCTTCTGAAAGTGCCTCAAGCGGCAGGCGTTCGTAGTCGTCAATGGCCGAGCGACGGACAAGCTGCACGATGAGTCGCAGCCGCAGCTTGCGCCGGACGCTTGTCTCACCAAAGATGGTGCGAATGTCTAAGAGCCCAAGGCCGCGGACCTCAAGCAGGTTTTGCAGCAGCGGGGGGCATCGGCCCTCGACGGCATCGGGGGCAATGCGCGAAAAGTCAACGATGTCGTCAGCCACGAGCCCATGGCCCCGGGTGATCAGTTCCAGGGCCAGTTCGCTCTTTCCCAGTCC
Source organism: Betaproteobacteria bacterium (assembly GCA_016868305.1). Classification (GTDB taxonomy): domain Bacteria; phylum Pseudomonadota; class Gammaproteobacteria; order Burkholderiales; family Burkholderiaceae_A; genus Hahnella. The sequence continues at coordinate 13,560 of VGHK01000015.1, forward strand.
CGACTCGCCCGAGATAAGCACCCCGAGCCCCAGGACATCCATAAAGACACCATGCAAGGAGGCCGACGGCGCGAGAATCCGGCCGAGCTGGATGCGCATGATTTCAATGACCTGGGCCGCAGAAAGGGTAGACCGCCACAGCGGAAGGTTGTCGCGGTCGCAGGCTTCAAAAAGAGAGGCCGGTGGCACAAGGCCATCTGCCATAACGATCGCCGGCGGGGCCGCAGACAGAAGCTCGGCCGTGAGGTAGGACCGCCTTTGGGGGTCGAGCCGGTTAAAGTAGTCGGCCTCTGCCGTTCCAAGCACCTGAATACGATTGGCATGAATCAGGTTGAGGTGCCCTACAAGGTCTGCGCTTTCGAAGCTGGGGCCCGATATGGGGCGGCCTTCGCCGGCCCGACCGGCGATCCAGGTGAGCCGCAGCGGCTCCTGGTATGACTGAAAAAATTCCCCGGCCTTAAGCATGACACCCTTGGACACGCGTCGGCAGGGTAGGCCGGGGCTGGACTGGGACTAGCTGCCTGAGGGCTTCCAGCTGCTCAGAGACTGAAAAAGGGCCTCTGGGGTTGGACTCTGCAGCAGGCCTTCTCTGAGGTGGCTGTCGGAAAGCATTTCGGCAACCTCGGAGAGGATCTCCAGGTGCTGCTGGGTGGCGTGTTCGGGTACCAGCAGAAAAATGAGGACCGACACGGGGATGCCGTCGGGGGCATCGAACGAGACCGGCTCCGAGAGCCGAACCACCGCGGCAACCGCCTCTTCGAGTCCCTTGATGCGGCCATGGGGAATCGCGATTCCCTCGCCCAGACCAGTGGAGCCCAGACGTTCGCGGGCAAACAATGAGTCGAAGACCTTGGCCCGCGCGATGCCGTGATTCTCTTCGAACAGCAAACCAGCCTGCTCGAAAACGCGCTTTTTGCTGGTGGCCTCGACACCCAGCAGAATGTTTTTGACACTCAGAAGGCTTGAGATTCGGTTCATGGCGGTGGCGGTCCTTTGTGAAGTCCGAGCCCGACCCCACCCAGGCGAAACAGTCTGACGCCTCGGATGGGGACCTAAAGAAGAAAATTATAGCGACAGCCGCCCGTTTTTGTTGCATTGCAAAATAAAAAAATGGACCGATTGGGGGTTTTGTCGGATCGTCCGCTTATTTTTCGGTCGCAAGTGGCTGAGACTGGTGCACCCCAGACTGGTGCTGCTCTTTGTAGCGGACAACCTGGCGGTCTAGCTTATCTGCCAAAAGGTCGATTGCGGCGTAGAGGTCAGAGTGCTTTGACTCGGCGTGCAGGTCTTTTCCTTGAAAGTGAACAGTAACTTCGGCTTTCTGTTCCAGCTTCTCGACGCTCAATACCACGTTCGCCTCCCTTCCATAGCCTGAGTGCCGCCAGATGCGGGCAAGTTTCTGCTCGACGTAGTTGCGGATTGCCTCGGTGACGGTTAAGTGGTGGCCCGTGATCTGTACCTGCATAGCGATTCTCCTTTTTTCGTTGTATTAGCTTTTTTAGTCGCGCGATTATCGAATGCGCCTTCTTAGGTTAGCGCTGTTTGCGCTGGCTCGCACTCGCAATACGCAGGGATTCGCGGTACTTAGCCACGGTGCGGCGTGCGACCACGACGCCCTGCCCGGAAAACCGGTCGGCGATGGCCTGGTCTGAAAGCGGCTTATCGCTGTCTTCGGCCTTGATCCAGTCTTGGATCTGGGCCCTGAGGGCCGTGGCAGAAGCCGTGCCGCCGTCGTCGGTGCCTACGTGACTGCCAAAGAAATACTTCAGCTCAAAGCAGCCCTGCGGGGTGAGCATGAATTTCTGGTTGGTTACCCGCGATACCGTTGACTCGTGCAGTTCGCAGCGCTCGGCGATATCCCTGAGTACCAGCGGGCGCATGGCCTTGGGGCCCTCGTCGAAGAAAGACTTTTGCGCGCTCACAATGGCCTGGGAGACACGCAGGATGGTGTCGGAGCGCTGCTGGATGTTCTTGAGCATCCAGCGTGCCTCTTGCAGTTTTTGCTGCAGGCCGCCTTCGCTGCCCGCCTGTTTGATCGCCTGGGCATACTCCTGGTTAATGGAAAGCCGTGGCAGCGAGCCATTGGCCAGACGCGCACGCCACTGCCCGGAGCGCGTTTTGTAGACAAGGATATCCGGGATCATGTAGGCGGCATGCTGGTCTCGAAACCGTTGTCCGGGCTTGGGGTTCAGACGCCGAAGCAGCTTTAGCGCCTCGACCAGAAGGTCTCTATCAACCTGCAGGCTCTTGGCAAGTATCGCCGCGTTTACGCTTGCCAGAGACTCCAGGTGATCCTGAAGGACCAGGCGGGCGAGGTCTACTACCGCTTCGGGGCCATCAAATCGCGGGGCAAGTTCCTGCAGCTGTAGGCTCAGACATTCCTGCAGGGTTCGCGCCCCGACCCCCGGCGGGTCTAGGGACTGCAGCAGCTTGATTCCAATGGAGACCTCTTCGGCCTCCAGAGGCCCATCGAACTCGGAGACGAAAAGGGCCTCAAAGCTCTGCGCGAGCTCGAAGGGGTCGTCACGCAGGTAGCCATCCGGGTCGAGTGCCTGAATGAGGATCTCAAGCCAGACCCTGTCTTTCGGCGCAAGATGCAGCCCTGCAGCCTGGTCACGCAGATGGTCTGCCAGACGCACCGGACAGGCATCGCGGTCTTCGCGTTCATCATCATCGCCAGAGTAGTCAGAGGTCTTCCAGTCTGCCAGGCTGTCGAGTTCCTCATCTGCCGTGCTCGATGCCTCTGATTCCTCGCCGGATTCGGCGGGGCCATCAGCAGCGCCAGCCTCTTGGGTGTCTTCAAGCTCAAGCAGGGGGTTATCCCGCACGAAGTCATCAAGCTCCTGGCGCAGCTCCAGGTTTGACAGCGTGAGCAGCCGAATGGCCTGCTGTAGCTGCGGCGTGAGCGATAGCTGCTGACTTGTGCGCGTGGTAAGCGTGATCTTCATGCGCGCCTACATTCGAAAATGCTCACCAAGGTACACCTGGCGCACCTGGGGGTTATCGATAATCGCATCGGGGGCGCCACTTGCCAGCACCGCGCCGTCGTTCAATATCGTGGCATGGTCGCAGATGCCCAAGGTCTCGCGGACATTATGGTCGGTAATCAGCACCCCAATGCCGCGGCCCTTGAGGAATCGAATGATCCTTTGAATCTCGATAACCGCAATGGGGTCGACCCCTGCGAAGGGTTCATCAAGCAGAATGAACCGCGGGTTGCAGGCCAACGCCCGGGCTATTTCTACACGGCGGCGTTCTCCGCCGGAGAGTGACTGTCCGATCGTGTCGCGAATGTGAACAATCTGCAGTTCATGCAGCAGCGCACTGAGCCGTTGGGTAACCTCTGCCTCCGATAGGGGTCTGCCCTCCGCGTCGCGCTGCAGTTCCAGCACCGCCCGGATGTTGTCGTCCACGGAAAGCCGCTTGAAGATCGAGGCCTCCTGCGGCAGGTAGGACAGACCCTGCCGGGCGCGCAGGTGAATCGGGCTGCGGGTGATGTCTTCGTTATTAAGCAGGATCTGTCCGCCGTCGGCAGGTACCAGGCCGACGATCATATAAAAACAGGTGGTCTTGCCGGCGCCGTTCGGGCCGAGTAGCCCGGCAATCTGCCCGCTACGCACGGTAAGCGAGACGTCGCGCACGACCATGCGGCCCTGGTAGCCCTTTTGAAGCCCTCGGACTTCCAGAACCGATTCGGGGCCTACCGCGGTCACGGGGCGCTGGCCGCAGGCGGCTTCGGCATGAGCGTCATCCGCGCCCGAGGCATGCCGGGCAGAGCCTCCACCTGATAGGTTTCCAGAATATTGTTGTAGCGAAGCCGATCGCCTGCGACCTGATCGAGGAGGGCGTCATTGAGGGTGCGACGCATCGTGGCCTGACCGGTGATCGTGACAAGCTCAGCGGTGCCGTCGTACTCGATCGTCTGGCCTTCGCCCTCGATCCACTCTTTAGTCTGGCCGCGTTGCTGCCGAAACCGCGCAGGCGTACCGGTAATCACCGCCATCATGGTGCCATTGGGCTGTTGCCGAAGTTCGAGCCGGTTGCCCTTAAGCAGAAGACTGCCTTTGGCGAGCACGACATTGCCCGAGAACACCGTGGTGAGTTTTTGTTCGTCGTGGGCAAGCGTGTCGGCGTCGATCTTGGTGGGCGCCTGGCGGTCGGCTGGGTTTGCCAGACCGGGGCTAGACGTGAGCAACGCCGCCACGACGAGAGCCAGCCCGGACCACGTGACGCTCAGAGAGGTGGGCCAGGCCCTAGATACCGTCATTGCCGGATTCCCTTTCCAGGCAGAACCATCTGCGACTGCGACAGCACCTCAATCTGCTCTGTTTTCTGGTTGAACTTCATGCCAACGCCGGTTAACAGGATATTGCCCTGGTTCACACGCACCGGCGCCTTAGTCTGCGCGGTCTGGGCGTTGATATCAAACTGCACCCAGTCGGTGGCAATGCGGATTGCTGATTCCTTGTCGTAGGCGTCGCGAGAGATCAGGGCCTGACCAGTGAGCATCACCTCGTTCTGGTTGGCGCTTACTAATGCCTTGCTGGCATGGGCTCTCACCGGTGGTCCGTCGTTTCGAAGGGCAAGCATCACGGGGTTACTCATTTCGGCGCTGCCATCTTCGAAAAGCGACAGCGAGGGTGAGGCGATCTGAAACCGTGTCTGTCCCCTCTCGTCGGTCTGAGTGAGCTCCGCCCCGGTAATCTGGGCATTGAGCTTGGTGCTGCTGCGATAGCTGCTGTCCCACACAGGGCTTAAGGCAAGCTCGGTAAGCAGCCATGCCGCTAAGGCCAGCGCCGCCATGAGCCCGAGAGCCAAGAGGGCGCTTACGCGCTCGAAGAGGCTGGCTGTCATGTCCGCGCAGACAATAAAAAGTCGCAGGCGTCTCGGGCCGCGCCAGCCCCGCCAGGCCGTTGCGATACCCAGTGGGCGGCGGCCTGCACGGATTCGGGCGCATTGGGAACGCTGGCAGCAAACCCAGCCCAGGCGAATACAGGCGTGTCGGCCAGGTCATCGCCCATGTGACCAATCTGCTGTGGCGACAGACTCGTCTGGACGATCCAGCCTTCCAGGCAGCGCCGCTTGTCTTCAACACCCAGAAACACGGTCTGCACGCCGAGTTCTTCTGCGCGGCGCGTTACCGACGGATGGCTTCGGCCGCTCAAGATTCCCACACCGATGCCGCTTGCCTGCAGCGACTTAAAGCCCTGTCCGTCAAGCACACAAAAACGCTTGAGGCTCTCGCCCTGCGCGTCGTAATAAAGTCCGCCATCGGTGAGGACGCCATCGACATCGAAAAACATGAATGCCACCTGGGCGGCGCGATCCCGCGCGCAGGGAGTCATAGAATCTTCGCCTCAAGCAGGTCATGGATGCCCAGCGCACCGATGAGCCCGCCCTGACCGTCGGTTACCAGAAGATGGTTAATCCGCTGGCTGTCCATGATCAGCGCCGCCTCGGAGGCCAGCGCGCTGGCGGAAATCGTTTTTCCCCCGGGGGTCATCAGGCTGGAAATGGGTGTCTTGGGCGATAGGGTCTGTTGCTCCAGCACGCGGCGCAGGTCTCCGTCGGTGAAGATTCCCAGCAGGTGGTTGTCGCCCTTCATAACGCAGGTCATGCCCATGCGTTTACGTGTCATCTCGATAAGGGCCTCAGACAGGCTGGCATCGTCCAGGACCTTGGGAATCTGCTCGCCCGTGCGCATCACATCTTCGACACGAATGAGCAGCCGCCGCCCTAGGCTGCCGCCAGGATGAGACCGGGCGAAGTCGTCAGCGCTAAAGCCCTTGCCTTCGAGTACCGCCACGGCTAAGGCATCCCCCAGCGCCATCGCGGCCGTGGTGCTGGCGGTGGGCGCCAGGTTTAGTGGGCAGGCTTCCTGGTCGACAGCGGCGTCTAGGCGCAGGTCGGAAAGCCTGCCTAGGCTGGAGTCGGCCCGGCCGGTCATGGCGATAAGCCGAATTCCCATGCGTTTGATGTGTGGGGCAATTTCGAGTATCTCGGCGGTTTCACCCGAATAGGAGATGGCCAGAACCAGGTCTTGGGGCTGCAGCATGCCGAGGTCACCATGCTGGGCCTCGGCGGGATGAATGAAAAATGACGGGGTTCCGGTGGATGCGAAGGTGGCCGCAAGTTTTTTTGCGACATGGCCAGACTTCCCCATACCCATGACAATGAGCCGGCCATTGCCTGAGAGCCCGCCGATCCAGTCGACCGCCTGGACGACCTCAGGACCCACCCGGTTTTTGAGGGCGGCGATGGCAAGCGACTCGATGTTGAGAACGCGGATCACGCGGTCTGCGACAGGCTGCGTAGACATGAGGGGCTGCGGGTGCTGGGGCGCCAACACGGCAGTCGAGCAGGGCTGAGCAAACATTGGGCCAGTTTAATAGAAATCGCAGTCTTCCAGGCGTCTAAGTCTATCTTCAGCCTCTTAGGTCAAGCCCCGATAAAATACGCACATGAATGGTGAATACGATGAGGCAATGCGGTTCGAAGAGGTGACCTTTGGCTATGGGTCCTCAGTGGTTATCGACCGCCTGACCTTGTCGGTTCCTCGCGGAAAGCTTCTTGCCATCATGGGGGGGTCGGGGGTAGGCAAGACAACCCTGCTCAGGCTTATGGCAGGCCTGGTGACCCCTCAGCAGGGCCAGGTGGTGGTGCTTGGTGAGCCGCTGTCTTCGGGTAACCTGAAGTCCTTGTATGCCGTTCGCCGCCGTATGGGCCTGCTGTTTCAGTTTGGGGCCCTGTTCACCGACCTGAGCTGCTTTGAAAATGTTGCCTTCCCGCTTCGCGAGCATTCCGATCTTCCTGAGCAGATGATCCGTGACCTGGTCTTATTGAAGCTGGAGTCAGTGGGGCTGCGGGGTGCTGCCGGCCTGATGCCCTCTCAGATCTCTGGGGGAATGGCCCGGCGGGTGGCCCTGGCCAGGGCCATTGCCCTTGATCCAGAACTCATCCTGTACGACGAGCCGTTTGCCGGGCTAGACCCGATATCGCTGGGCGTTACCGCCCAGCTGATTCGGCGGTTGAACGACGCTCTAGGCGCCAGTTCTGTCGTGGTCACCCATGATGTTGCCGAGACCTTTCGGATTGCCGATCAGGTGGCCGTGCTTGCCCCTTCGCCCTCGGGGGCACGGCTTGTCGCCGTGGGAACTCCTGAGGCCTTGCAGGCCTCGGACGACCCTTATCTGCGTCAGTTTCTGCAGGGGCAGACCCAGGGGCCGGTGGGGTTTCACTATCCCGCCTCCGATCTGGAGCAGGCTTTTTTCCCTGCGGGCTCTGCATGAGCGCCCCGCGAGTGGCCGACCGGCTGTCTGCGCTTGGGCAATGGGCAGTCGAGCATCTGGCCGCCCTGGGCCGCTTTGTGCTTTTGTTTCTGCAGGTAATGGCCCGCATGGGCCCGATTCTGCGACGCTGGCGGCTGGTGGTTGCCCAGACGCATTTTCTGGGAAACCATTCGCTCGCGATCATTCTTGTCTCTGGTCTTTTTGTCGGCCTGGTACTTGGCCTGCAGGGCTATTACACGTTAAGGCGCTATGGCTCGGAGGAGGCTGTGGGGCTGCTGGTGGCTTTGTCGCTGGTGCGTGAGCTGGGCCCCGTGGTTACTGCCCTTTTGTTTGCGGGGCGGGCGGGGACGGCCCTGACTGCCGAGATCGGCCTGATGAAGGCCGGCGAGCAGCTCTCTGCTATGGAGGCCATGGCGGTCGACCCGATTTCACGGGTACTTGGCCCCCGACTCGTGGGTGGGGCAATCGCCATGCCTATTCTTGCGGTGCTGTTTTCGGCTGTTGGCATCATTGGGGGCTGGCTGGTCGGGGTTGGCCTTATTGGGGTAGACCCAGGTGCTTTTTGGTCGCAGATGTCAGAGGGCGTTGACTTTTGGGACGACCTGGCCAACGGCATTGTAAAAAGCCTCGTCTTTGGCCTGGTGGTAACCCAGGTGGCCCTCTACATGGGCTACGCGGCGAGGGCTACGCCGGAGGGGGTTTCCCGGGCGACCACGCTTACCGTGGTTGTGGGGTCGCTATCGGTTCTGGGCCTCGATTTCATCCTTACTGCCCTGATGTTTGGGGATCTCTAACACTCACTGGTACTCTTTCACTATGCAACGGTTAACGACCATGTGGGTCGGCCTGTTTCTGGTTCTTGGCATTTTGGGGCTGCTTTTTCTTGCGCTTAAGGCAAGCAACCTTTTGTCTATGACCACCGGCCAGACCTACTCTGTGACGGCCTTGTTCGACGACATTGGCGGCTTAAAGCCTCGGGCGGCGGTTCGCTCTGCCGGCGTTCTGGTGGGTCGCGTGCGGGAGATTGGCTTTGATGACACGCGTTACCAGGCCGTTGTTGTTCTCGATCTCGATCGAAGTGTCCGGTTTCCGAAAGACAGTTCTGCGCAGATCCTTACCTCGGGCCTGCTCGGTGAAAAATATATTGGTCTTCAGCCAGGAGCCGAGGCGGAAATGTTGAAGGACCGTGATCGCATTCAGATGACCCAGTCGGCCGTGGTTCTCGAGAATCTAATTTCTCAGTTCCTCTATAACCGCAGCCCGGCCCCAGGATCATCCCCGGCGGGTGGGCTGGCCGAGCCCGCAAATGCCCCGGGGCTTAAATGAGAACTGGCAGACGCTGGCTGTTAGGGCTATGTGCCATGGGTCTGATGGGATGCGCGGGCCTTCCTAAGGGGCACGAGGCCGATCCCCGCGACCCCTGGGAGCGGTATAACCGGGCCATGTTCAGTTTCAACACCGAGTTAGATGCCGCCGTGGTTAAGCCCTTGGCACAGGGCTACCAGGCGGTTGGGCCCGAGCTCTTTCGGGGCATGGTGCGCAACTTTTTTGGCAACCTGGGCGACCTGGTCACTAGCCTGAACCATGCCCTGCAGGCCGAGCCAGTTCCTGCAGCGACCTCTGCCGGTCGGTTTCTGGTGAACTCCACCGTGGGCATTCTGGGGATTGCTGATCCGGCAAGCGAATTTGGTCTGCAGAAGTCTCGGGAGGATTTCGGGCTTACCTTTGGTGTCTGGGGCTCGGGCCCTGGTCCCTATCTTGTTCTGCCCTTGCTTGGCCCGAGCTCGCTACGAGATGGGCTTGGTACCGCGGTGGAACGGGCGCTTGACCCCTTAGACCCATTGTTTTCACTAAGCTCTGCCCAGCAGAATGTGGCCACTGGACTAAGGCTCTTAGATACCCGCGCGCGGCTTTTGTCATTTGAATCGGCCTTGGATACGTTGAGCTTTGATCGTTACATGGCAGTGCGTGAGGCATACCTGGCCCGGCGGGCCCAGCAGGTGGACCCCGACGCGCTGACTCGTAGGGAACCTAGCGAATAGCCCGGCCTCCAATAACTTCCTCTGTAACTGCTCCCTATGAAACGGCTCCTTATGCCCTGGTCTTTTGTGACGTGTAGTTTTTTGTCTCTGCGCAGGGTGAATGGTCCTGTGGTGCCTGTACATGCTGCGCGGGCCACTGCCGTGCGGGCTGCCGGTGCGCTGATACTCGCCCTGGTGTCTGGGGTGCTGGCAGCCCCTGCGGCATGGTCACAGTCGGCAGCCTCTCTTTCTTTGGCCCAACTGGCCCCGCAAGACCTTATCGCCTCGGTGACCCAGGATGTCTTGGAGACTGCCAAGAACGACCGCTCGCTGCAGCAAAAAGACCTTCGGCGGATCTCAGACCTGGTGGACCAAAAGGTCATGCCAATCGTCAATTTTTCCCGCATGACCGCCCTCGCAGTGGGCCGGCACTGGCGCACGGCAACGCCTGAGCAGCAGCAGCGGCTGATGGCAGCATTTCGGGAGCTATTGGTTCTTACATACGCTGAAGCGGTTCGCTTCCTGCCAGAGTCAACGGTGGAGATTCGGCCGGCCCGATACCTGCCCACCGATGAAGACGTGATTGTTCGAACCTTGCTCTTGCGTACAGGCAAGGAGCCGATTCCCCTGGACTACCGGCTTCAGAAGACCCCCGAGGGCTGGAAGATTTATGACTTCAATGTCCTGGGCCTCTGGATCGTGGAGTACTACCGCAGCCAGTTTGGGCAGCTTGTCTCGGCCAAGGGTATCGAAGGGCTGATCACAAGCCTCGAACAGAAGAACCAGGCGCTTCGGCAGGCGGTACTGTCTGGTAAAGGCTGACCCGGCTGTGCCGGCGCTTTGTCTCACGGGGCCACTGACGCGTTCAGAGGTACTTGAGCGGCTCGCCTGGCTGGAGGCGCGCCTGCCAGGGTCGGCGCAGGGTGATTCCGAGCCTGTGGTAATCGACCTCTCGGGGCTTACTCGTGTCGATACCTCTGCCGTCACCTTTATGATCGCCCTGGAGCGACGCTCGCGCAGGCAGGGCCTGACGCTGCACTGGAAAGCCTTGCCTGCATCGCTTCTTGCCTTGCTCCGGCTCTCGTCTGTGGAGTCATTGTTTCATCTGAAATGACGGCTGCCGTTTCTTTCCGTGGCGTGAGCAAAAGGTATCCCTCGGCCGGGGCGGGGCGGGATGTTCTCGCGCTCAATCAGGTTGACCTTGAGATTGCCCCTGGCGCATTTTTTGGGCTACTGGGTCCCAACGGCGCTGGCAAGACCACCCTGATACAGATCATGGCTGGGCTTGTGACTCCTTCTGAGGGGTCTGTCTCGGTCATGGGGGTTTCCGTTCGGGATAATCCAAGCCAGGCCCGCAGGATGCTGGGGGTGGTTCCCCAGGAACTGGTCTTTGACCCCTTCTTTACCGTCAGAGAAACCCTGCGCATCCAGTCGGGCTTTTTTGGTCTTGCAAAGAACGATGACTGGATCGATACCTGTCTGGCGGCTCTGGGCCTGATGGATAAGGCCGATGCCAATATGCGCAGTCTGTCGGGGGGAATGAAGCGGCGTGTTCTGGTAGCCCAGGCTCTTGTGCACAAGCCCCCGGTGATCGTTCTGGATGAGCCCACGGCTGGTGTTGACATAGACCTACGGCAGAGCCTTTGGCGGTTTATTCAGTCCCTAAATGCCCAGGGCCATACGATTGTGCTCACCACCCACTATCTCGAAGAGGCAGAGAACCTGTGTCAGCGCGTGGCTTTTTTGAAGCAGGGCCGACTGGTGGCCGAGGAAGACACGGTTGAGTTGCTTACCGGCGACCGGCGCATGGAAGACGTCTTTCGCCAGGTGCTGTCGCAGGCCGCCGTAGAATAGCGGGTATGGTTACTCCACAAGATATTGAAGGCTATCTGGCCGCCGGTCTGTCCTGCGAGAAACTCTCTGTGCAGGGCGACGGCCATCATTTTGAGGCGCTGATTGTCAGTGCTGCCTTTGAGGGGCTGCGGCCTGTGGCCCGGCATCAAAAGGTCTATGCTGTTCTCGGCGACCGCATGCGTGCGGAGATCCACGCCTTGTCTATGAAAACACTCACGCCCACGGAATGGGCGGCATCTGGCCGCACGGGCGGCTAACCCTAGGACTCCGTATGGACCGTTTTGTTATTGAAGGGGGGCGGCCGCTCCAGGGAGAGGTGCAGGTGGCAGGGGCGAAGAACGCGGCCCTTCCCATTCTCTGTGCCAGCCTTCTTACGGCGGGGCAGTTGCGGATTCGTAACCTACCGCCTTTGCAGGATGTTGCAACCATGCTGCGGCTGCTCAAGGGCATGGGGATTCGAATTGACCGCGGCGCCGGCGCTGCGGGCCCCGCCAGCGAGGTGACGCTTTCTGCCGATGCGGTGGATCGGCTTGAGGCCCCCTATGAACTCGTCAAGACGATGCGCGCCTCGGTGCTGGTGCTCGGGCCCATGCTGGCACGGTTTGGCGAGGCACTGGTGAGCCTTCCGGGAGGCTGCGCTATTGGCCAGCGCCCTGTGGATCAGCATATTCGGGGGCTGCAGGCCATGGGTGCCGATATTCAGATAGACCATGGCTACCTTCGGGCAAAGGCGCCCCGGCTACATGGCGCCCACATCACCACCGATATGGTTACCGTAACCGGCACCGAGAACCTGATGATGGCGGCCTGTCTGGCCGATGGAACCACGGTGATCGACAATGCCGCGCGTGAGCCCGAGGTGATAGACCTGGCCCGGTGCCTAATCCAGATGGGGGCAAAGATTCACGGGGCGGGTACCGACCGCATTCAGATCGAGGGGGTTGCCCGGCTAACCGGTACCGACTATGCGGTCATGCCGGATCGAATCGAGGCAGGCACCTTTCTTTGTGCGGTCGCCGCCACCGGTGGAAGTATCTTTCTGCGCGGTGCGAGCGCTGATCACATGGGTGCCACCGTGGAGAAGCTCCGTGAGGCAGGACTGTCGATTCACGAGCAGGCCGATGGCATACGCGCCGATGCCTCGCAGCGGCCTCGGGCCGTGAACATTCGCACAGCCCCGTACCCGGGGTTTGCCACCGACATGCAGGCGCAGTTTATGGCGCTTAATGCAATCGCAGAGGGCTCAAGCCTGATGGTCGAGACGATTTTTGAAAACCGTTTTATGCATGTTCAGGAGCTTCTGCGACTCGGTGCCCAGATTCGGATTGACGGGCATACGGCAATGGTGCAGGGCGTTACGCAGCTCACGGGCGCAACAGTTATGGCCACCGACCTGCGGGCCTCCGCAGGGCTGGTAATTGCTGGGCTTGTGGCCGATGGCGAGACGCTGATCGATCGCATCTACCATCTGGATAGAGGCTACGAGCAGATGGAGAAAAAGCTCTCGGCTCTCGGGGCCCATGTGGTACGGCAGAATTCTTCGGCACGAGCGGTCACATGAGCACGGTACTCACCCTGGCGCTGTCCAAAGGCAGGATCTTCGATGAGGCCATGCCTTTACTTTCTGCGATGGGCATCATTGCCCAGGAGCATGCGGAGAGCTCTCGCAAGCTTATCGTTCAGACCAACCGAGAAGACCTTCGCCTGCTCTTGGTGCGGGCCAGCGATGTGCCCACTTATGTGCGATATGGTGGGGCCGACCTGGGGATTGTCGGCTCTGACATGCTGCTCGAGTCTGGCACGGACGGCCTTTATCAGCCCGTCGACCTGGGGCTTGGCCGCTGCCGAATGAGCCTTGCAGGGCCCGAGGGTTTTGACCTTACCGGCCGCCTGCGCTCTGGGGGGCGTCTTCGTGTGGCCACCAAGTACACCACAGTGGCGCGTAAGTATTTTGCCGAGAAGGGCGTTTATGCCGATCTCATTAAGCTCTATGGGTCTATGGAGCTTGCCCCCATAACCGGCTTGGCCGATGTCATCGTTGACCTTGTCTCTACCGGCGCAACGCTTAAGGCCAATGGCCTGAAAGAGCTGGAGGTAATCTGTGAGGTCTCTTCTCGGCTGGTGGTCAATCAGGCCTCGTTAAAGCTGCACCAGGATAAGATCGGTCCTTTAATTCACGATTTCTCTCAGATTATTTCTGCGCCAACTTTTACTAATCGGTCATGAGTCTCTCTCTGCCAACCTCCGCCTCTGAAGCATTTCGCGCCAGCGACATTCTTTTGCTGGATAGCAGGCAGCCCGATTTCCAGTCCCGCCTCATAGACCGGCTTGCCTTCGATGCGGCCCAGGACGAGTCTATTCAGTCGCGGGTGCGGTCGATTATTGCCGATGTCCGCGCCCGCGGTGATGCGGCTTTGCTCGAGTATACGGCCCGGTTTGATGGGCTAAGCCATGGTGCTGCAAGCGCACTCGAGGTCTCTGCCGCCGAGCTGCAGGCCGCCTTCGGTAGCCTGGAGCCAGCGCCCCGGCAGGCCTTGCAGGCAGCGGCCGACCGAATTCGCAGGTTTCACGAGGCCCAGGTTCAGGCATCCTGGGCAATAACCGACAGCCATGGCTCGGTGCTGGGTCAGCGGGTATCTGCCCTCGACCGCGTGGGCATCTATGTGCCAGGCGGTAAGGCCGCCTATCCCTCCTCGGTGCTGATGAATGCGCTACCAGCCAAGGTTGCCGGTGTCTCCGAGGTCGTGATGGTGGTGCCTACCCCACAGGGCGAGCGCAATCCTCTGGTCCTAGCGGCGGCGTATCTCGCGGGGGCGGACCGTGTCTTTACGGTGGGCGGGGCGCAGGCGGTTGCCGCCTTGGCCTACGGCACGGCAACCATTCCCCCAGTCGACAAGATTGTTGGCCCCGGCAATGCCTATGTGGCAGAGGCCAAGCGGCAGGTATTTGGCCGCGTGGGAATCGACATGATTGCCGGGCCCTCGGAGATTCTGGTGATATCCGATGGCAAGACACCGGCTGACTGGATTGCAATGGACTTATTTTCCCAGGCCGAGCATGACGAGATGGCCCAGTCGATCCTGCTTACTCCCGATGGCAGCCATATCGCAGCGGTCTGTGAGGCAATCGATAGGCTGCTGCCGTCGATGCCGCGTAGAGAGGTTATTGCCGCGTCTCTGCGTCAGCGAGGGGTGTTTGTGCTGGTACAAAGTCTTGAGGAGGCCTGCGAGATTGCCTCGAGTATTGCGCCAGAGCACCTTGAGGTCTCGACAGACAACCCCGAACACTGGGCCGAGCAGATCCGCCATGCTGGCGCGATCTTTATGGGTCGGTATGCCTCGGAGTCGCTGGGCGATTATTGCGCGGGCCCTAACCATGTGCTGCCCACCATGCGTACCGCCCGGTTTTCCTCGCCTCTGGGGGTCTACGACTTTCAGAAGCGCACCAGCCTTATCAATATTTCTGCCGAGGCGGCCCAGGTGCTTGGCCCGGTGGCGGCCGAATTAGCCTGGGGAGAAAACCTTCCGGCCCATGCCCGGGCAGCGGAGCTACGGCTTACCGAGATTCCTCCCGCGCGGCGATAACTAGCCCGCAGTGCCCCCCACGGTAAGCCCCTCGAGGCGTAGCGTGGGCTGACCCACACCTACAGGCACGCTCTGTCCTTCCTTTCCGCAGGTGCCCACGCCCGAGTCGAGTGCGAGGTCGTTGCCGATGCGGGTAACGCGGGTGAGGGCATCTGGCCCATTGCCAATGATGGTTGCCCCTTTGACAGGATGCTGAATTTTGCCGTTTTCCACCCAGTAGGCCTCTGAGGCGGTGAAGACAAACTTGCCACTGGTGATGTCGACCTGACCTCCGCCAAAGTTCACGGCGTACAGGCCTCGGTCGAGAGAGGCGACGATCTCCTGAGGGTCTTCATGGCCTGCAAGCATGAAGGTATTGGTCATGCGGGGCATGGGCAGGTGCGCGTAAGACTCGCGGCGCCCATTGCCCGTGACCGGCACACGCATGAGCCGGGCATTGAGGCTGTCTTGCAGATAGCCTTTGAGTACCCCGTCTTCGATAAGCACCGTGCGCTGCGTAGGGTTGGCCTCGTCATCGATATTGAGTGAGCCGCGCCGATCGGGAATACTGCCATCGTCGATCACGGTTACGCCTTTGGCGGCAACGCGCTCTCCGATGCGGCCACTAAAGGCGGAAGACCCTTTTCGGTTGAAGTCACCCTCCAGACCATGCCCAACTGCCTCGTGCAGTAAAACGCCAGGCCAACCGGGGCCAAGCACCACAGGCATTACGCCTGCGGGGGCAGCCTGCGCCTGAAGGTTGATCACTGCCTGCCGCACTGCTTCATGGCTGTATCGCCGCAGCATCTCAGGCGTAAACGTCAGTAGGCTGGTACGGCCCCCGCCTCCGCTGCTGCCCTGTTCGCGCCGGCCCTTTTCTTCGGCGATCACGCTGACGGAGAGCCGCACCAGGGGACGGATGTCAGCAGCAATTCTGCCGTCGGTGCGGGCAATCAGTACCACCTCGTACTCGCCGGCCAGCGAGGCCATGACCTGAATCACCCGTGGGTCTTGGCTTCGGGCCAGCCGATCGACCTCGTGCAACAGGGCTACCTTGTCCTGCGCGGAGAGCGCCGCGAGGGGGTCGTTGGGCAGATAGAGGGGTTCACGGGGGGAGGCATAGACATGGCGATCGCGAAGGATTCTTTGTTTTAATGCCGCCGTTTTTACCGTTCCTGAACCGCCGGCGCGGGCAATCGCCCGCGAGGTATGCGCAGCCTCAAGCAGGGCCTGGGGGCTTAGGGTGTCGCTGTAGGCGAAGGCGGTTTTTTCTCCAGAGACCGCCCGCACGCCCACGCCCTGATCGATGGAAAAGCTGCCCGACTTTACGATTCCTTCATCAAGGCTCCAGGCTTCTGACCGGCTGTACTGAAAATACAGGTCGGCATAGTCGATCCGGTGGGCATGGATCTCGGCAATTGCGTCGAGCAGGTGGGCCTCGGTTAGCCCGTGAGGGGCAAGCAGAAGGGAGTGGGCGGTAGCCAGTGCGGCAACGGCGGAGTCAGAGGGTGTCATAGTGGAAGTTTAGTGGTCGGGCAGTTAGTTTGAGAGCTTAGCCGTGTTAAGAGTTGGGGAGTGATCGTCGGTGGCTCAGTGCAGGCAAGTTTAGGCGAACTTGGGCTGTCTGGGCTGGATCGAGGTCGGCGATGGCAAGCCCCTCGCCGCTTGCCACCTGGCTCACCACACGACCCCAGGGGTCAATGACCATGCTCTGGCCCCAGGTCTGGCGGCCGTTGGCGTGCTGCCCGCCCTGCGCGCTGGCAAGCAGCCAGCACTGGTTTTCAATGGCCCGACTGCGCAACAGGATTTCCCAGTGGGCCTGGCCGGTGGTCCAGGTGAAGGCCGCAGGCATGAGAATAAGATCAAGTGGCTGGGGATGGGCCATGGCCCGATACAACTCAGGGAACCGAATGTCGTAGCAGACCGACAGGCCGGTATGGCCAGCCGGCGTCTGGCAGGCCACCGGCCGGTGACCCGCCGCAATGGTGCGCGACTCGTCGTAGCGCTCATTGCCGTTATCAAAGGCAAAGAGATGCAGCTTGTCATAGCAGGCCACCTGCCTGCCCTGCGGGTCATAGACCAAGAGGCTATTGCGAATCCGGGGCGGGTGGTCTGACTGCAAGGGAATGGTGCCTGCCGCAATCCAGATGCCGAGGTCTTGGGCAAGACTGGCCATCCGAACCTGTATGGGGCTTTCGGGACCCAGCCCTTGTGGCTCGGCAATGGCGCACTTATCGGTGTCTTTTTCGCCCATCAGGCAGAAGTATTCCGGCAGCAGAGCAAGCTGAGCCCCCTGGCTATGGGCCTCGCGCAGCCAGTGCTCTGCGGTGGCGAGGTTCTCTTGCAGGCGTGTGCCTGAGACCATTTGGACGGCAGCGATGCGTATCGGATTGGGGGTGGGCATAGTGGGCTACGGCTCCTTGGCTTCGCGGGTCACGGTGCGGCGGGGCAGGGCCTGCACCTGCGGGTCATCCCAGCGGCCGGTAATTTGGTATTCGTAGGCCAGAGCCTGCCGCAGCGGGTCACGCAGAAGGTACTGGGCAATGAAACTGCCCAGCCCCACTGCGGGATTGACAATCGCGTATCCGAGTGAGGCGAGGCCAGCATTGAATTCTGGCAGAACCAAGACTCGAAGGTCTTGTGTCTCGTTGAGCAGGTTGGCCTGCCCTTCCAGAAGCACAGAGGCCTGAATGCCAACGATGCGCAGGTTTTCGGTTCGTGCCTGGCCATTTGCGAACTGCACAGAGCCCCGCAGCCGTTCGTAGATAAAGCCTTCGGAGAAGATGTCGCGGAAGTCGAGCGTGATGCGCTTGGGCAGGGACTGCAGATTCACCACACTGATGAGCTTGGCAAGGCCAGCATCGGCCTTCAGAAACTGGCCCGCCTGCATGTCGAGCGCAAGCGACCCCTCCATCGTGGCGAGTTGAAAGTCGGTGGGGGCTCCGGCCCATCGGATCTGGCCGGTGAGGCTGCCTGGGGTGGCCCGGATGATTCCGGGGTACCCCATACGGCCTAGAAGGTTTCCACCGTCGCGCACCTGCAGGCTGAGGTCGATCTGCGTGCGAGAACCCACCGGCTGCGAATCCTGCACGGACTGCCCCTGCATGGACTGCAGCGCAGACCACTGCCCCTTACCGGTTAATCGACCGTAGGCATTCTCAATGGTCAGGCCACGAATATCCCATCGTGCCTGTTCGGCAGCGGGCGAGGCATCTAACACCAGCCTTCCGAACTGCTTGCTGCCACGGCGGAAGTCTTCGGCGACGAGATCGATAGTGGGCCAGCGACGGGACTCGGAAAGGGACGTAAGTGGCCGGGCTGCAAGGGATCCGTTGGGATCCTGAACGAGGCTGCCTCGGGCAGGCTGCTCCGAAGTCTGCCCTGGTGGAAGCCAGAGCCGCTCCAGCCGGGCGACCAGCGTTCCTGAGGAGGTGGGGGGCTCGCCGGACTCTGCCTGCTGTTTGGGGGCCCAGGCGAGCTGTCCGTTGACCTGGGCTGACTGTAGGTCGATTCGCCAGACACCTGACTGGTTAATGGCCTGCGCCTTTACCCCCGTGATCCTCTGCTCACCGAGAGCGACCTGCTGGGCGTCGATTTCGATTCGGGATAGCGCTGGGGCCGTGGCCTGTTGTCCAGCCAAAGGGCTTACGGCCTCTGCCTGGCGGCTGGCGCCAGGACCTTCCCTTTTGCTGCCGGCCAGGCGGTATTCAAACGCCTGAAGCCAAGACGACAGGTCGAGACTTTCGGTCTGCAGGGAGACGACAATGCCCGACCGACCGGGGCCTGGTGCCGTCTGGGGAACTGGCAGGCCGATTCCGACCCGCCCAGAGATTGTTGATGTCCCTCCCGATAGCGGCCCCGAGCGCCGAATGTCTGCCGACAACTGGTGCGAAACGGATGCAACCTTCCAGGTCTGTTGCCTCTGGGCCTGACCCTGGGTGGTGATCCCCGACTTCTGCGCGAGGCTGAACTGCAGTCCCCAGTCTTCATCGCTACGTTTGCGTGCCGGCACGGGCAGGCGAATGGCCAGGCCGCGCAGGCTGGACTGACCGGCCATCTGTATGCCTGCCGGACCAAGGTCGATCAGGAGGCTGTAGGGGGCCTTTCCGATGAAAACCCCTGCGCCCAGCGGCAACCCTGCGGACTCGCGTAGCCAGGACTCGAGCGAGGCAGCCGCTAGTTCGCCCTTCACTACCAGCTGGCTGGTGCTGGAACCCCTGGTTTTCGATGCAGCGGTTGCAGTAAAGGGCCCACCGAGGGCTCTGCCAGAGACGGCTAGGCTTGTCAGACCATTTTCGTTAAACCCCAGGCTGCCGCGGACCACGGACATCTCGGGAATGTCGGGATCCAGAACAATACGATTGTCCTTAAACGACAACTGGCCCTGTACCTGAGATGCCTCGGTGTTGTTGAGGTCGATGGCAAGCGACAGGCCGAGCTGGGCCTGTCCACTGGCCAGGCTGCCGACGAGTGCCTGGTCGAGCCAGTCGCGCACTGGGGAGCGGTTGGCCGTATCGACCATCGCTGCAAGGCTGCCCGAGATTTCACCGTTGATAGTGAGAATAGGGTTTGCCGCGGTAAGGTCTGCAATCTCTGCAACCACCTGAGTGACTGGGGCCGATCCGATGAGGGCCTGCCGGCTCTCGATGCGAAGCCCTTGTCGCACAAAGGCAAGGTCGATAAAGGCGCCGGTGATCCTCGGCCACTCGGGACTGAAGGCAAGCACCTGATCCTCTAGCCTGAGCCGCACATCGAAATCGCCCGTGCCTTGTTGCTTAAAGGGAAACTCGGCAAGCGGCCCTGATATCTGAAAACTACCACTGACAGGCCGGCCGTTCTGAATGGCTCGCACCAGCCATGCCCGGGTATCTGGACCCATAGAAAGCGGCAGAAGCCCCTTGAGCTCGGTGGGAACAAGCCCGCCAATGCTGCCGGAGGCCTCGAGACTGCCAAGCCCTTCTCCCGTGTACAGATAGCGACCCTGCGACCGGAGCTTGAGTTCGCCTTGGCGGACAAGAAGCCTATCGACAAGCAGGGTGGCACTGATCTTGGCGTTATCGGCACCGGCCTTCAGGCTGGCGATCAGATCCTGGGCAGAGAACTCAAACTGACCCGAGAGCTCATCGAGCCGGATCTCTGCCTTCGGAAGGTGCCCGGGGATGCGGAGGGTGAGATCCTGGCTGGACAGGGAAAGACTGCCTTGCCGTGGTGACAACAGCAGCCGTCCACTGAGGCCCTGGACACGCGGCGCGTTCTGCGCCCGGGTTCCGAAGGCCGCTCCTAGCCCGGAGAAACTGGTATCGAGCCGAAGCTGCTCGAGTAGCTGCTCTGCCGTAAGGTCGGGTACTTCCTCGATGGCACCCCGCCAGTCAAGGCGCACCGCGCCAAGCTGTCCTTCAAGCTGCGGCATCTGGATTGTTCTACCAACCAGCGCCGAGACCTCGGCAGCATCCATGACTGCGGTCTGCAGGGAGAGCCCGTCGTCAGAGAGCTGCAGCCGTAGGTCGTTTAAGAGCAGGCGGCCTGATGCAGCCGAAGACTTGGTGGCATCTACCCAGGAGAGGTCTGCCCGATGGATGGTCCAAGGCCCCTGCAAGGAGAGGGCGCGCAGAAGGGGCCTGGGATCCTCAGGTCTGGCATCGGAGGGCGAGGCTTCCGGGGCCACGGCACCGGAAGGACTCTGGTCTGCGGAAGTCTGCCCGGCTCGCCCGAGTGGAAAGCCTGCGAGCCGCCACGATCCCTGTGGGTCTTTATCGGCAAACACCTGAAGTCTGGAGACCTTGAGCTCTGAGAAGATCGGCATGCCATAAACAGCAGAAAGCAGGCTTCGCAGGCCGAAGTCTGCAGACACCGACTCGGCTACTAACAGGTCATTGGGGGAGGCCTCGGAGCGGATTCGAATCTCGCCGATGGCGAGCCGCGGCGCTAGCCAGGAACTCCACTCGGTGTGGGCATTTTGCACCGTAATCGAGATATCGGATTCGCCAAGGTATTGGTCGAGAGTCTGCTCTAGGCGAGCAGGATCGTTGAGAAGGCTAGCAAGACTGGGCCAGAGCCAGTACCGAACGCTGAGTGCTGAGGCCACGAGGATGAGCAACAGGCCAGCCAAGGCCAGTACGAACCAGAGTGCGAGGCTGCCAAACGGCATCCCCGAGGCGCCTTTATTTCCTGCCTCAGGGATGCAACCCGCTTGCTGTGGTTTTGCAGAAGGATTTGGCATTATCGAAATTTTTGCATACCTAAAGAGGCTAAGGCAGAGGCGACGACTATGGAATGTCTTGATCAGATCTTAAACCCGGAGGACAGGCAGGGCTACACGCGGGTAGGGGAGCATTCTGCGTTTGCACGGCGCTGCCTGCCTCTGGTCATTGCGCGGGGGCAGCTTTTGTCGCTCGCGCAGCCAATAGATGGGCCCCTGCTGCTTTCCCACCTGGCCCGTGGCTGGCCGGAACTCTCAGTTTGTTACACGGGACTTACCTGCGTGCTTTCGGAGGACAGGGCCGCTACCGCATTACGACAGTTTCGAAATAGCGCCCTACTGGCGATCATGGGCAGAGACCTTTGCGGCCAGGCCGATCTCTCCGAGAACCTGGAGAGCATCACGATATTGGCCGAGATCTGCCTGCACCTTGCCTACCGGGCGGTGGGGTATCAGATGACGCAGCGTCATGGACTGCCCCGCCGGCCCGATGGTAGGCCCGTGGATCTGCTGGTTGTGGGCATGGGCAAACTCGGTGGCGGTGAACTCAATGCCTCCTCGGATATCGATCTGATCTATGTGATTGCAGAGGAGGGCCAGACCGATGGCGTGGACGGCAAGGGAATACTGGACCTGCCCACTTTCTTTACCCGGCTTGGCCGGAAACTCGCGCTGTTGCTTGGCGACGTGACCGCCGATGGAATTGTCTTTCGGGTTGACCTGCGCCTGCGGCCAAACGGAGACTCGGGCCCCCTAGTTTCCACCTTTGCCATGCTGGAAGACTATCTGATGGTGCAGGGCCGGGAATGGGAGCGGTATGCCTGGGTGAAGGCGCGCGTGGTGAGCCCAGCCTTTTTTTCCGAGCCCGCGGTTTTTGCCCAGGACCTGCAGAGCCTGGAGGATATTCGCAGGCCCTTTGTATTTCGTCGATACCTTGACTTCAACGCCCTTGCGGCTTTACGAGACCTGCATCAGCAGATCCGGGAAGAGGCCGAGCGGCGAACCTTAAAGCGAGAGTCGCGTCTGGCCGGTGAGTTTGATCCGGTGGATCTGAAGCTCGGGCCGGGAGGAATTCGGGAAGTGGAGTTCATTGCCCAGTTGTTTCAGTTGGTGCGTGGCGGACGCAATGCTACTTTGCAGGCGCGGGGGACACGGGAGATTCTCCGGGTTCTGGGTGATCAGGGGCGACTGTCGGCGCAAGAGGTGGAGACGCTTTTTGGCGCCTATCGTTTCTGGCGACTGCTTGAGCACCGGTTACAGTATGTCGAAGATGCCCAGACCCATGTGCTTGGCGGTGCCCAGGCCGAGGTCAATCACGCCGCCCAGTCTATGGGGCTGGCCAATGGGGCTGCCTTGCATCAAGAGATTGCCCATCATCGGGAGCAGGTGAAACACCTCTTTGAGCGCCTGTTTCGCAAGGAGGTCTCTGATGCCAATGCCTCTGCAGAGGCAACCGGACAGACCGCTCGCGCCACGGATCGGGAGAGCCGGCTTGCCCGGATCGCCCGCCAGATTGACCAGTTGGCCCTTGCGAGCGAGACCCCCGATGCACTGCGTGTCGGGCTGCAGGGCCTAATTGATGCGATTCAGAAACGCACCGCCTACCTGGCGCTTTTTGATGAATACCCAGATGCCCTGTCTCGGGTGGCTCGCGTGATTGCGGCGTCGTCCTGGGCGGCGGAATATCTGCGCCGGCATCCGATAGTGCTCGATGAGCTCTTGGATACCCGAACCTTGTTTGATCCGCCGCAGTTTGATGTATTTGACCGAGCCCTTGCCCAGCAGCTGGAACAGACTCTGGTTCAGGGGCAGCCCGATGTGGAGCGGCAGATGGATATTCTGCGCGAAGCCCACCATGCCCAGCTCTTTCGGCTTTTGGTGCAAGACCTCGACGGACTCTGGCCGCTTGAGAATCTGTCGGACCAGCTTTCGGCCTTGGCTGACATCATGATTAGCGCAACCCTGCGATCGGCCTGGGCCGCAAGCCCCCGGCGCCACTGCGATAGCCCTCGGTTTGCCGTGGTGGCCTACGGAAAGCTCGGTGGCAAGGAGCTTGGCTATGCCTCCGACCTTGACCTGATATTTCTGCATAACGATCCCCACGAACAGGCCCCGGAGAACTATGCCCGGCTGGCTCAGCGCTTGAATGTCTGGCTTACCACCACCACCGCTGCGGGCAGCCTGTTTGAAATTGACCTGCGGCTGCGCCCGAATGGCAACGCTGGCCTACTGGTGAGTGACTTCGACGGGTTCATGGCCTATCAGATGGAGAAGGCATGGGTCTGGGAGCATCAGGCGCTTACCAGGGCCCGATTTTGTGCCGGTGATGTGCGGATCGGCCAGGCCTTTGAGCAGGGGCGCATCGCAATCCTGCGCATGCGGCGCGACCCCTGTGCCTTGCTCGAAGAGATTCTGGCGATGCGTCAAAAGATGCATGAGGGACATCCCAATGCCAGCGGTCTTTTTGACCTCAAGCACGACGCAGGGGGCATGGTCGATATCGAGTTCATGGTGCAGGCCTTGGTTCTGCGGCATAGCGCTGACCACCCGCAGCTCACGGCCAATCTGGGCAATATCGCCTTGTTGCATATCAGTGCGCAACTTGGGCTGATTGCGACAGATCTTGCCCAGGCTGTGGCTGATGGCTACCGAGAGTTTCGGCGTCAGCAGCATCGCCTGCGGCTGGCCGGGGCAGCCTCAGCCAGGCTAGACCTGCAGGCACTCGCACCGCACCGGCAGGCGGTGGAGGCCCTCTGGGCCCAGGTTTTTTCCGATGCCCCATCGGTTGTGCGGCCGCTTACCGAGATTCATGACCGGCCGCAGTCGATCTAGGCGGCTGCGAGCAGGTAGAGGGAAATGTAGAAGCCGCCCGAAACAACCAGGGCCAGTACGGTGCTCTTCCACCGAAACCAGACAACCAGGGCAAGGGCCACCGCCCAGAGCCTAAGGTTGGTAAGCGAAACCGCCAGCCCGCCGGCGTCGTTGAGCAGACTATCGGGCATCAGAATCGCGGTGAGTCCCGCCATGGGCGCATACCGCAGGGCTGCGGTAATCCGTGGTGGTAGCTGCCAGCGGGTCGGGAGCAAAAGCGGAATGCCTCGGCTGGCGATTGTGGTGATGGCCAGGCCAATGACCGTGACCCATATGGCGAACTCAGTCATTGCGACTGAGCCAGAGGGCCACCGCAACGCCCGCAACCACTGCGGCCAGAAGCCCAAGGTTAAGGGGCAGAGGCTTGAGTGCGACCGAGACGGCAGCAGCAGTGGCCACACAGCCCCAGGCCGGCCTGCCCTGAAGCATCGGTAGCAGCAGAGTGAGCAGGGCCAGTGAGGCAAGAAACCCCAGCCCCGCATCCTGGGGCAAGAAGCCACCGAGAAAGATTCCGACCATTGAGTAGGCCTGCCAGCAGACCCATCCCATAGCGGCTGACATGCGGAAGTACTGCAAGAAAAGACGTCGCCGGGCTGCGGAGTTGCTTCCGTCGGGGAACCGCAGGGAGATGGCTACCACCTGCGCGTCTGTGGACACCGTGCCATACAGGGCCCGCTTGGCCGGGGGCATATGGCGAAACCAGGGGCGCATGGCCAGCGAATAGATAAAGAACCGCAGGTTCACGATCAGCGCACTGATCCAGATGATGGGCAGAGCAGCGCCCGAGGCGATCAAGGGCAGGGCCGCCAACTGGGCGGAGCCGGCATAGACCAGCAGGCTCATGCCGACGGCCTGCCAGGGCGTGAGCCCGGCCTTAACCATGGCCATTCCCGTGACCACGCCCGAGATGCCTATGGCGATCATGGACGGGCTCAGGTCATTCCAGGCCTGCCGGACAGGGCCATTGCGTGAGCGGCGACGGAGGGAAATGCCGGGCATGCCGAAGCTTCGTTAGAATGTGGTAACTAGATGGCTGGGGAAATGTTCTGGTGTATCGATGGGCATGATGCCTTTTTCCTGGCCCTGTGAGAAATGAGACCCCAAGGAGACCCTGGCATGTCAATGGCCGACCGCGATGGATGGATCTGGATGGATGGAGAGCTGGTGCCCTGGCGGGACGCTAAGATCCATGTCCTCACCCACTCGCTGCACTATGGAATGGCCGTATTCGAGGGGGTGCGTTGCTATGAAACCCAGACCGGCAGCGCGATCTTCCGGCTCCAGGACCACACCCAGCGTCTGCTGAACTCGGCAAAGATCTTTCAGATGAAGATCCCGTATGAGGCAGCGGTGTTAGAGGCCGCCCAAAAGGAAGTCGTGCGGCGTAACGATCTTAAGTCGTGCTACCTGCGGCCTATTGCCTGGATCGGCTCAGAAAAAATGGGCATCTCGGCGGTGGGCAACACTATTCATGTGTCGGTGGTTGCCTGGCCCTGGGGTGCCTACCTGGGCGAAGACGGGCTCGCCAAGGGTATTCGGGTCAAGACCTCGTCCTTTTCAAGGCACCATGTCAATGTCTCTCTGGTGCGCGCCAAGGCCTCGGGCTATTACATTAATTCGATTCTGGCCCACCAGGAGGTGGCCGCCAACGGTTACGACGAGGCCCTGCTGCTTGATACCGATGGCTATGCCTCTGAGGGGGCGGGGGAAAACCTGTTTATCGTGAAAGCGGGCAAGGTCTACACGCCTGATCTCGCCTCGTGTCTCGACGGCATTACCCGCAGCACGGCAATAACGCTTGCCCAAGACCTTGGCCTTTCGGTCATCGAAAAGCGCATCACCCGTGATGAGATCTACTGCGCTGATGAGGCCTTCTTTACCGGCACGGCTGCCGAGGTAACCCCGATTCGGGAGCTCGATGATCGTGTTATTGGCCAGGGCCGTCGGGGCCCGGTAACGGAGAAGATTCAAGGCCTGTTTTTCGATGTGGTGGCCGGCCGTGCCCAGAAATATTCGGGCTGGCTAAGCCGAGTCTAAGGGTTCGTGCAATGACACGATCTGGTGCCGATTTGGGCCCGGAGGCTGTGGTGGAGCTCACTGCGGCCGACCTGCCAGCCTACTGCCCCAATCCGCAGATGCCCTTGTGGAGCAGCCACCCCAGGGTGTTTCTTGACCTGTCAGAGGGCCAGGCCCGCTGCCCTTACTGCGGAACCGTGTATCAGCTCGCGGCGGGGCATCAGCCCAGCAGTTCGCATTAAGTGCTGTACTGAGGGTCGCACTACGCGTTAAGCGTCGCACGCACCGAGGCAGGATCCTGCTCGTAACACTCTGTTGGCTGGCCTCTGCCAAGCGACGCAGCGACCTTCAATGCGGCAAAGCGCATGGTGGTCTTATAAGGGCGCTTACTCGGCGACAAAGCTGCCCGATTTCCCGCCATGCTTTTCTTCGAGCCGTACCTCGGAAATCACCATGTCCTTC
The DNA here is from genome assembly GCA_016868305.1 of Betaproteobacteria bacterium. Classification (GTDB taxonomy): domain Bacteria; phylum Pseudomonadota; class Gammaproteobacteria; order Burkholderiales; family Burkholderiaceae_A; genus Hahnella. The sequence goes on from VGHK01000015.1 coordinate 39,835, forward strand.
TGCACGGCCTTGACCATATCGTAGATGGTGAGCAGGCCAATCTGCACCCCTGTGAGGGCCTCCATTTCGACGCCGGTCTTGCCCGTTGTGGCTGCCTGCACCCTGCACCAGATGCCCGGGGGATCTGCCTGCAGCGTAAATGCAACCGAAAGATGGCTAAGCGGCAGCGGGTGGCATAAGGGAATGAGGGTACTGGTGCGCTTTGCCGCCTGAATGGCAGCAATGCGGGCAACGCCAAGCACATCGCCTTTTTCTGCCGATCCCTGCCGAACCAAGTCGAGTACATCGGGTCTCATGCTAATGAACCCCCGAGCAACTGCCAGTCGGGCCGTTTCGGGCTTCTCAGAGATATCCACCATATGGGCTTGGCCCGAGGCGTCAAAATGGGTCAGACCAGTCATGGTTCTATCATAGCCCGCATGAGAGTACTTCTTTTCCGTTTAGGGGCGGTCTTCAGTCTGTTGGTTCTCGTTAGCGCCTGGTTGGAGTCGCCAAGGGCAAGCGGGGTGGGCCCGGCCCCTGGGCCAGCCGCCTCGCCCGCTCCTCTGCCCGCCCTGGGGGAGACGTCCACAGATGTTCTGTCCGGTGCCGCCGAGCGCCGACTCGGGCGGTCTATTTTTGAGCAGCTGCTCAGGGCGCGGGTGGTGCACGATGACCCTGAGGCCCAGGACTATCTCCAGGTGCAGGCCTCCCGGCTATTGTCTGCAGCGCTTGCGCGCAGCGAACTCGGCGCAGAGGCCGGACTGCTTCCCGAAGACTTTCGGTTTTTTCTCGTAAAGGACCCGAGTATTAATGCCTTTGCCCTGCCGGGGGGGTATATCGGGGTGCACACCGGCCTAGTGGTTCAGTCGGCGCGTGAGTCTGAGCTGATGTCGGTGCTCGCCCACGAGATCGGGCATGTCACGCAGCGCCATATTGCCCGGCTGTTTGGTCAGCAGCGTCAGTCGTCCGGGGTGATGATTGCTGCCGCCCTCTTAGCCGCAATTGCCGCGGCCAGCAGCCCGGACGCGGCTATGGGCATTGTCTCACTGGGGCAGACGGTGGCGGTGCGAGAACAGCTCGCGTTTTCGCGGGATGCCGAGCGCGAGGCGGATCGTATTGGCCTGCTTCTGCTTGAAGAGTCTGGCTTTGCGCCCGAGGCTATGGCCGAGCTTTTTCAGAAGCTGTCTCAGGCGGGAAGGTATTACGAGTCTGCAGCGCCATCCTGGCTGCGAAGCCACCCCCTAACCTTAGAGCGAATCGCGGACGTACAGGCCCGCCTGCAGGCCCGGGCAGCCCCCTTCAGACCGCAAGGGCCTGAGGCTTCTGGCAGCCTGGAGTTCGCATGGATTCGGCAGCGGCTTGCGGCAACCGCAGACCAGTCCGTCAATGGCCTTGCCCGATCGGCAACACTGCTTGCTACCCAGCGTGCGGACCCAGTGTTTGCTGCTGCAGCAGATCAGGCAAGACTCGCCTATGGCCAGGCCTGGGTTGCGCTTGGGCAGGGCGATAGCGCTGCCGCTCGGGCGTTTATTGATCAATCGATGAACGCTGCGGCCCAGGCAGATAATGCCGCGCGCAGGAAGGGCGATACAGATGCTGGTCCGGGAATCATAACGCTGGCCCAGCCTTTCTGGGCCTTGGCCAAGGCACGCGCCTGGCAGCAGTCCGGTCAGCCGGCCAATGCCCTCACCGAGGTAGAGGCGGCATTGCTTGCCAGCCCGCAGTCTATTGCCACTCGGGCACTGGTGCGGGTGGCGATTACCGTGGAGCTAGACCTTGGTCGCGCACAGCCTGCCCTCACCCGTGCCCGTTGGTTATCTACCCACTGGCCCCATGATGCGGAGGCATGGCGGCTGCATGCCCAGGCAGCTGCAGCGGCCAGTCGCCTAACCGAGGCGCATGCAGCCCAGGCTGAACGTTATGTGCTGCAGGGGGGCCTGGCTGCTGCCTTAGAGCAGCTTGCTCTGGCGCGAAAGGCCGCAGGCACCGCCTCTGGATCTGGAGACCAGTTTATGTCTTTGTCTCGGATCGATGCCCGAATTGGGCAGCTTCGCCAAGAGATGCTGCGGCTAAAAGAAGAGGGTCGCCAGCCCTAAAAAAATAAAGAACCCCATCGAGTCGGTGCTAAAGGTAAGAAGTACCGAGGCCCCGAGCGCCGGGTCGCGCCCCAGCTTTTGCAGCAGCATGGGCACAAAGATGGCAATCAGGGCGGCAATCAGGAGGTTGAGCATAATCGCCAGTATCATGGTGAGCCCCAGTAGCATTCCCTGATCCGACCCCGAGTAGAGCCACCAGGCGAATAGCCCGGCCACAAGCCCCCAGACCAGGCCGTTGAGTGCGGCGATCGAGAGCTCTTTGGCAAAGAGCCGAGAGAGATTACTTGCTGTCACCTGTCCAAGCGCCATGGAGCGAATAAAGATGGTCATGGTCTGGTTACCAGTGTTCCCAGCAATGCCCGCCACAATCGGCATGAGCGCGGCAAGGGCCACCACCTTTTCAATCGTGCCCTCGAAGGCGCCGATCACGCGCGAGGCAAAAAACGCGGTGCAGAGGTTTAAGGCGAGCCAGAGCCAGCGGTTGCGGGCCGAGGCCCAGATGGAGGCAAACAGGTCTTCCTCTTCGCGCAGGCCTGCCTGGGCAAGCACGTCAGAGTCGCCTTCCTCGCGAATCACATCGACTACCTCAGAGACCGTCAGGCGGCCAATGAGCTTGCCATGTTCATCAACAACCGGTGCCGATACCAGGTCGTAGCGCTGAAACGCCTGGGCGGCCCCAAAGGCATCGTCGCGGGCATTGAGTGAGAGAAGGTCATGCCGCATAACCTCGGCCACCAGGGTCTCTGGCTCGTTGAGCAGTAGCTGATCGATCGATAAGGCTCCCCGAAGATGCTCCTTTCGGTCGACGACAAAGACCTGGTCCGTATGGGCCGGCAGCGCCTCAAACCGCCGCAGGTAGCGCAAGACAACCTCAAGCGTGACATCGTCCCGAATCGTGACCATCTCGAAGTCCATACGGGCTCCGACGCTGTCCTCGGGATACGACATTGCCGCCCGCAGCTGCTCCCGCTCCTCAATGGTCAGTCCCTGGCGCACGCGTTCGACGACATCAAACGGGAGTTCCTCGGCCATGGCTGCCAGGTCGTCGGTATCCAGAGACTGGGCCATCTGAATCAGGGCGCTGCGGGACATCATCTCGATGATCGGGGCCCGCACGGCGGGGCTGAGTTCGACCAGGACCGGGCCGTGACGATTCTCATGCACCAGGGGCCAGAGCAGCTCGCGTTGCTCCCGCGGAAGAGCCTCAAGCACATAGGCGATATCGGCTGCATGCAGGGGCGCGATGCGGGCCGCCAGGGTGTTTCGCTGCTGCTTGGCGACCAACTGCTCGACTAAGGCCTGGCGCTCCGGCTCGGTGGGATGCTGCTCGCGATGGACCAGCTCGGCCTCGACCTTTAGCCGGGCCAGCAGGTCTTGAATTTCCGCCAAGGCCCGGTGGGCCGCCTCGGGCTCGCGGGGTAGGGCAGTGTTCATGCGTCAGACTCCAGCGCGGCCACTAGGGCCTCGCGCACCGGCTCAGTATCCGGGCGCTGTCCTGTCCACAGAAAAAAGCTTTCGGCGGCCTGCTCCACCAGCATTCCCAGGCCGTCGGCACAAAGCGGGGCGCCAGCCGCCCGGGCCTGGCCGAGGAATACCTCGGCCTTAGGGCCATACATCAGGTCAAGGACCAGTTGCGCGCTTGTGAAGATACGGGGATGCACTGCAAGGCTGGCACCTTCGAGGCTCGCGGCAGTGGCGTTGATCACCAGACTGGGCCAGGGGCTGCCGTCCGGTAGGGTTTCGGCCTGCAGGGCATCAAGGCCCAACGGAATGAGAGGCGCAGACAGGGAGTGGTTCATTTGCTCGGCTAGGGCGATGGCCTTTTCAACCGACCGGTTGGCCAGCACGATTCGCTGCAGACCGGCGTCGCGAAACGGGCTGATCAGACCCCGGGTGGCCCCGCCAGCGCCAATAATGAGCACCTCGTTGCCGTTGAGCCCACCGTCTCCCAGGATGCGGGTCAGGTCGCGCACCAGACCAATACCGTCGGTGTTGTCGGCCGACCATGATCCCCCTTCGGCCGCCTCGCCTGTCTGGTTTGTCTCTGCAACGCGCACCAGCGTATTGACCGCGCCGGCCGCCTGGGCCCGCGGCGCGATATTCCAGCCACGGGTCTGGGCGAGCGCGAAGGCAGCCTCCTTTAAGGGAATGGTGAGGTTAAGCCCCTTGTAGCCCTCTGCCCAGAGACGGTCGAGCGTCTGGGCAAGGGCCTCTGCCGAGGTCTCAATCCGGTCGTACTGCAGGGCCGCTTCAGACTGGCCTGCAAAGGCATGGTGGATGAAGGGTGAGCGGCTATGGGCAATGGGTGAGCCCAGCACCGCGTAATGATCAACCCGTGATTCCTTCAGAATGCCCTGGCCGCGTGCCTCGAGATGGATATCGAGCGCATCGCCACTGAGGAGTTCGACCTGGACCTCGGTTCCGGGCGCAAGCTGGGACCAGTCTGGCAGACGAACGATCGCTGGGGCACGGCGCAGCCTGAAGAGTCCCTCCCGGCCAGCTACCGCAGGCTCGATGATCGGCGGCTGGTCTGGGCTACGTGACCAGGATTCGGTTGGCATACCGGCCTGCGCCCCAAGCCACCGAATGCTCCAGTACCGCTCCATCTGGGTCTGAAACTCAGCGTATCGGTCATAGCAGGCGTCGAAATGCGCGAGGTCGGCATAGAGCGAGGCATCGGCCTGGCGAAACACCGCCCGTCGCTGCCCGAGCACTGCCAGAAGCTGCCACTGGTTGATCAGGTCGCTATAGCGCCGCAGCGGTGAGGTGGACCAAGCGTAGTGGCTGACACCGAGCCCTTGGTGCGGGCCTGGGCTTGTCTGCATGCGCACGCGCCCAAAGGTCTGGCAGCGGTAGATTCCGGGCAACTGGGCAAGTGCCAGGGCCTCACCCCAGGCCACATTGGTCGCGATCATGAATTCTGAGACCAGAATATCGAGTGCGGATCCGCGGCGGCGCAGGCTGATCTCGGGAGTGCCCAGCCCCAGCTGATGGGCCCGGGGATCGTCGTGCCAGCGAACGCTTAGCTGAAAGTCGGTGCGGCCGGTGGGCTCGGGCTTGCCGCGTGCGGTTTCGCGCGCCCTGCGCAGCCCACGGGCGAGAAACAGCAGAGGCAGCAGCCCCGTCCATGGCAGGTCGGCGCATTGCGGCCGGGCTGGCGTATCAAGTGCTTCGGGCTGCACGGTCTCTAAGGTCTGGGTCAATGTCTCAAACCCCTCCTCCCAGTCTCCGTGACGAATGTTCTGGGCGATCTCTACTGTCTCTACGCAGCTCGTCTGGCGAAGACGCTCGCCTTGGGGGGAGAATTCTAAGTATAAGGAGACCGCAGGCACCCGAGCGCCCGCATCCAGCGAGGCCAGGGCGATAGCCTCTGGCGGCAGCATGGTGATCTTTTCCCCAGGAAAGTAGACCGTTGAGGCCCGGTCGCGCGCCCACTGGCCCAGAGCGCTTTCAGGCTCAATGAGCAGGCCCGGGGCTGCGATATGAATGCCCACCCGCCAGCCCGAAAACACTGGCTCGGCTGCGGTGCCCTCCTGATCAGGCGTTGGCGCGTAGAGGGGTACCAGAGAGAATGCATCATCGACCTCAAAGGTATCGGCATCGTCAATCGAATAGGCAACTGCCTGGGCCTGCGGAAGGCTTTGCAGCAGGGCCGCCTTGCGGTGGGCCAGGGCGGCGAGGTCGAGGCTGGCAGGCCCTTCGGCATGGGGGTGGGCAAGACCCTCGGTAAGAAATCGAGCCCGGTGCAGGGTATAGGCGCTGGGCAGGGCTCCGCGACTGAGCAATAAACGGGAAGGCGTGGTCTGCAGGGTGTGGGCCGCCGATTCGAGGGCCTTGTAGGCGATCGACTGCTTGTCGGGTCGAATGAGCAGGCCCAGGGCCTGACTGGCGATTTCCTGCGGCAGGGGATCGGTTCCCGCAACAATGGCCTCGGTAAGCTGTGCCTGGGCCTCTGCTGCGAGCCGCTTGCGTTCGGCCCCGGCAAGCGCCGCCTGCAGGGCCTCTGGCGGCGCCCGCCGAAATACCCCCTTGCCACGCCGATAGAAGTACATGGGGGCGCCGTGCAGGGCAAAGGCCAGGCTTGCCTGGTCCAGGGCGGATGCCTGGCTGCCATAGACTTCTTGCGAAAATTGGGCAAAGCCGAAGTCATCGTCCGGGGCACACTGCCAGAGAAAGTCTGGGTCAAGCTCTGCGGCCTGTGACTGGGCCTGACTCAGAAATGCCTCGGCCTCGGGCGTGGCAAACTCCAAGAGGCACTGGGCCTGCTTGACCTTTACCCTGCGGCCCGAGCCAAGCTCGATCTGCAGGCTGGCCTCGGCCTTGGTCAGGATGCGTCCGGCCCGGTACTGGCCCGCATCTTCAAAAAGGCAGTGCATGGCCCTTGCGTGCGCTAGCCTACAGCCGCCCTGGCGCTACTGTCCGAGCCGGTGCTATTAGAGGTATGCGCGTTGGGCGACTGGCAAGCAGCCAGCGTGGCCAGGAGCCGCTCATGAATACCGCCAAAGGCACCGTTGCTCATGACCAGGATGTCGTCTCCTGCCTGGGCCTCACGGCAGACTGCCTCGATGAGCACCGCCAGGCTGTCAAAGGCCTGGGCCTTGCTGCCCAAGGGCGCAAGGGCCTCGCCCAGAGACCAGTCTAGTCCGCCCGAAAAGCCAAAGACCGCATGGGCCTGGGCCAAGGATTCGGCCAACCGCGCACGCATGACCCCCATTTTCATGGTGTTCGACCGCGGTTCGAGCACCGCCAGAATGCGTCCCCCGGGCCGCTGATGGCGCTGCAGGCCCTGCAGGGTGGTGGCGATGGCAGTGGGGTGATGGGCAAAGTCATCAAAGATCCGCACCCCGGACCGCTCCCCGCGCAACTGCATTCGTCGCTTGATGCCACGAAAACCGGGGACTGCCGCGATCAGGTCTGCGATCGGCGCCCCCAGTGAGACGGCCGCTCCAAGGGCTGCCGCCAGATTGGCCCGGTTGTGATCCCCCCAGAGCGGGCTGGTGACAATACCTTGGGGCTCGCCGTCTAGCCATACTTCGAGCCGGTCACGGCCCGAGTCGTCAGGCGTCGTGGCCACGAGCCGCAGCCGAGCGGAAGGCTCTGGGGTTGTGTCTGAGCCGTCCCGGGCCGGTGCGCCCTCGGCATGGTCAAACCGATAGACCGGGCTGTAGTGTCCCTTGGCAAGAACCCTCTCGAGGGCCGACTCCTTGGCCTTTACCCAGAGCGCTCCTGCCGAGGGAAGGGTGCGCACCCAGTGGTGAAACTGGGTCTCAATCGCGGCGAGATCCGCAAAGATGTCTGCATGATCGAACTCGAGGTTATTGAGGATCGCCACCTCTGCCCGGTAGTGCAGAAACTTTGACCGCTTGTCAAAAAAAGCCGTGTCGTATTCGTCGGCTTCTATAACAAAAGGCGCCCCGTCTGCAGCCGAACGGGCAGACACTCCAAAGTTTTCGGGAACCCCGCCGATCAGAAACCCCGGCGATAGCCCGCAGGCATCGAGCAGGTAGGCCAAAAGCGCAGACGTTGTGGTCTTGCCATGGGTGCCAGAGACGGCTGCAAGTCGTGTCGGGCCAAGCACATGGTCAGCCATAAACTGCGGGCCGGAGACCATGGGCAGCTTGCGGTTAAGAATTTCTTCGATTAGCGGCAGACCTCTTCGCGCGACATTGCCTACTACCCAGAGGTCTGGCTTGAGTGCGAGCTGATCTGCTGCAAAGCCCTCGATGAGGTTAATACCGGCCTGGGCGAGCTGGTCGCTCATCGGGGGATAGACCTGGGCATCACAGCCGGTCACGGTATAGCCCTTGGCCCGGGCAAGCTGCGCCACGCCTCCCATGAATGTGCCACAGATCCCGATGATGTGAATATGCATGCGGCATTGTACGACCGGCATAATGACGCGCTATGCATTCTTTACGAGACGAGATCGCTGCCGTAGCAGCCCAGATGATTGCTGAAGAGGGAATGGACTATGGGCCCGCCAAGCGCAAGGCCTATGACCGCATCACCGGCGGTCATCGCAGCCGTATCTCTCAAGAGTCGTTGCCCAGCAACGAGCAGGTGGAGGCCGCCGTGCGTGACTACCTCGCGGTCTTTTGTGCTGACCACCAGCCCGCGCGGCTTCGGGCGCTGCGTGGTCATGCCTTGTCTCTGATGCAGCGGCTTGCCGCCTATCACCCGCTGCTGCTTGGCGCGGCGGCCAATGGCACTGCCACCGAATTCAGCGGTATTCACCTGGCCTGTTTTTCAGATAACCCCAAGGCGCTGATGCTCTTTCTGCTCGACCATGGCATCAGCCCTGAGGCAGTGATGCTGCCGCATCCGGCGGGGCATGGCGAAGTAGAGGGTCTCGCCTTTGACTGGCAGGGCGAATCGGTGGTGCTTAGCCTGCTTCCCACCCCTGGGCTGCCCAAGCGACTCGGGGCGGTCTCGGCCGATGCGCTCACGGCGCTGCTTGCCGATACGGGGGCGACATGATGAAGGCCCGTCGTGCGCTGATCGTGATTTCGGTGATGGCCACGGGGCTCCTGGCCGGAATTGGCATTGGGGTCTGGCGTATGGTTCCCGAACCGGTACCGGATGTCGGCTGGTTCTACGACCTGTCGTTTCCGAATCGCGAGGGCCGCCCGGTTGCCTTAGAGGGCTATCGTGGTGAATACACCCTGGTAAACTTTTGGGCCACCTGGTGCCCACCGTGTATTGAAGAAATGCCCGAACTGTCGGTATTTCATGACAAATGGTCTTCAAAAGGCATTAAAGTATTGGGGTTGGCGGTGGACTCTCCCTCCAACGTCCGGGAATTCCTGGAGGAAAAGAATTTTTCCTACCCCCTGCTAATTACCGGGGCGGCCGGCAGTGAACTGGCACGTCGCTTAGGCAGTAGCATCGACGCCCTGCCCTATACCGTCCTGGTCGATCCCCAGGGCCGGGTGGTACGACAAAAAATGGGCAGAATCTACGAAGAAGAGCTCAGTAAGTGGGCAGAAACCGTGAAATAGGTCGATTTTCGGGCGCAAAGGGCTTTGCGCCTCAGGTACACTGATCTCTTCCCTTGGGAGGAAGTGATGGACCTAAGAAAACTAAAAACGCTGATCGACCTGGTGGCTGAGTCGAGCATTTCTGAGCTTGAGATCACTGAGGGGGAGGGCAAGGTGCGAATCGTGAAGGCCGCACCGGTAACCATGCCCCTGGCCGCAGGTGCCCCACTGGCCCACCAAATGCCCACGGCCCCCGCTTATGGCGCGCCTAGCTATGGTGCGCCTATCCATCATGGGCCGGCCGCTACAGCAGCATCTGGGGCAGACACCCTGGCCCCGGCCGCCGCAGGCGAGCCCCAGGGCCATCGGGTCACCTCCCCGATGGTGGGTACTTTCTATCGTTCATCCTCTCCCGGCTCTGCACCCTTTGTCGCTGTGGGTGACAGCGTTGCCGAGGGACAGACCCTGTGCGTAATTGAGGCCATGAAGCTGATGAATGAGATTCCCGCCGACAAGGCCGGGGTTGTGAAGGAAATCCTGGTTGAGAATGGCACGGCCGTGGAGTTTGGTCAGGCGCTCTTCATTCTTGGCTAAAGGCTAGCACCATGGCACTTTTTGAGAAGGTCTTGATTGCCAATCGCGGCGAGATCGCCCTGCGGGTGCAAAGGGCATGTCGCGAGCTCGGCATCAAGACGGTGGTGGTGCATTCCACGGCCGATATAGAGGCAAAGTACGTCAAGCTTGCCGATGAGTCGGTCTGTATCGGTCCCCCGTCTTCGCGTGAGAGTTATCTCAATATTCCTGCAATCATTGCGGCCGCCGAGGTTACTGATGCTGAGGCAATTCATCCCGGCTATGGTTTTCTCTCGGAAAATGCCAACTTTGCAGAGCAGGTTGAGCAGAGCGGGTTTCGGTTTATTGGCCCCACAGCCGATGTGATTCGCAAGATGGGCGACAAGGTGGCGGCAAAGCAGGCCATGATTGCGGCTGGTGTGCCTTGCGTGCCTGGCTCCGAAGGCGCTCTACCGGATGACCCCAAAGAGATCATTCGTTGCGCCCGAGCAATAGGCTATCCGGTCATTATCAAGGCCTCAGGCGGTGGCGGGGGCCGTGGCATGCGGGTGGTCCACACCGAGGCTGCCTTAATCAACGCGGTGAACACCACCCGCGCCGAGGCGGCAGCGGCCTTTAACAATCCCGAGGTCTACATGGAGAAATTCCTGGAGAACCCTCGGCATATCGAGATTCAGATTCTGGCCGATCACTATGGCAATGTAGTGCACCTCGGAGAGCGGGACTGCTCCATGCAGCGGCGCCACCAAAAGGTGATTGAGGAGGCACCGGCACCGCGACTGTCCCCCCGAATGCGCGACAAGATTGGCCAGCGCTGTGCCGATGCCTGTAAAAAACTCGGATACCGAGGCGCAGGCACGATTGAGTTTCTGTTTGAGAATGACGAGTTCTATTTCATTGAAATGAATACGCGGGTGCAGGTGGAGCATCCGGTTACCGAATGCATCACGGGTATCGATATCGTTCAGCAGCAGATCCGGGTTGCCTCTGGCGAGCGGCTGGCGTTTCGGCAGAAAGAAATCAGTTTTAAGGGCCATGCCATTGAGTGCCGCGTGAACGCCGAAGACCCGTTTAAATTTACTCCCTCACCGGGACGAATTCTTTCCTGGCATGCCCCAGGGGGGCCAGGCATACGCGTTGACTCGCATGCCTATGCGAATTACACGGTGCCGCCACACTACGACTCAATGATTGGCAAGATCATCGCCTACGGCGATACGCGGGAGCAGGCAATCGCGCGGATGTCGATTGCCCTGTCGGAAATGGTGGTCGAAGGGATTCAGACCAACATCCCCCTGCACCGCAAGATCATGCGCGATACGCATTTTATAAGCGGGGGCACCTCTATCCATTATCTGGAGTCCATGCTGGATCAGGAGGCCTTGTAGTGCGCCAGCAAGGGCCAGTCGCTTGCCCTGGCAGATAAGCTCTGTCTGTCGGCCTGCGCCGGTTGCGAAGCAGACCGCAGACCAGTGGCTCGAAGACCTGTCGGATCGCCTTATTGCCGAGGGTGCCTTAAGTGTCAGCATCGAAGATGCCGATGCCGACCAGTGTGACAAAGAGCAGCCCTTATTTGGTGAGCCCGGATCAGATATGGCGCTGCGGGCCTGGCCCGCCAGCCGCCTCCACGTGCTACTGGCTGACGACCAGGATCCGTACCAATGGTGGCAACGCTGTGGGTTTCCGATAGGCGAAAGCTCGCCCGAGGTTGCCCGACTTCACGATGAGGACTGGGTCACCAAGACCCAGGCGCAGTTCACGCCGCTTGAGGTAGGCGACAGGCTCTGGGTGGGGCCCAGCTGGCATGCGGTACCTGCCCAGTATCGTCGCCCGCCCCGTATCGCTCTGATCATCGACCCGGGAATGGCCTTCGGCACGGGCGGTCACGCAACCACGCAGCTCTGTCTGGAGGCGATTCTGCAGGCCAGCGACCAGGGCCTTTTGACCCCAGCCTCCCGGGTAGTCGATTATGGCTGCGGCTCGGGCATTCTGGGGCTGGCAGCCGCCGCCTGCGGTGTCGAGCAGGTTGTGGCGATTGATATCGACCCTGTGGCGGTGACCGTTGCCCGGGCTAATGCCAGTCTGAACGGGCTTGGACATCGTGTCCGGTGTATCGCTGCCCACGAAGATGTCTTCGCCCAGGCTGATTTTCCGTCTTCGGGTTTTGACCTCGTGGTAGCAAATATTCTGGCCCAGCCGTTAAAGCTGCTTGCCCCTTTGCTCTGGCGTCTAACGGCTCCGCGTGGGGGCCTTATTCTTTCAGGTCTTCTGTCCCGTCAGGCGGAATCTTTAATTGCCTGGTATGCGGCTTCAGATCCGGCGCGTCCATCGCTTCAGGTGTTGGGGCAGCGTGATGGCTGGGCCTGTATTGGGATAATGCCGGGGTGATAGCAGCAACTACCATTGCCAGAAAGGAAAGCGGTTATTTATGACAACCAAGGTCGCTCCCCATGCCCAACAGCCTCTCA
>VGHK01000016.1 GCA_016868305.1 Betaproteobacteria bacterium
CGATAGGCAGACTCCGACAACTGCCGTTGGGCCGGCTGAAGGCCACCCGCCAAGTCTATGGGCATCTGAAGGCTCATCGATCAATCTCCCCAAAGACGATGTCCTGGGTACCGATTAATGTCACGACATCGGCAATCATGTGGCCTCGAGACATCTCATCAAGCGCCTGCAGATGGGCAAACCCCGGGGCCCGGATCTTGACCCGATACGGCATGTTGGCGCCATCTGAAATAAGGTAAATACCAAACTCGCCCTTGGGGTGCTCTACTGCGGCATAACACTCACCCTCAGGCACATGAAAGCCCTCGGTAAAGAGCTTAAAGTGATGGATCAGCTCTTCCATGTTGGACTTCATGCCGGTGCGCGGGGGCGGAGCTACCTTGTGGTTGTTGGTCATCACTGACCCCGGATTGGCCCGCAGCCACTGTACGCACTGGGAAATAATCTTGTTGCTCTCGCGCATCTCGGCCATGCGCACCAGATACCTGTCGTAGGAGTCGCCCTCAGTACCCACCGGAATATCAAAGTCGAGCTGATCGTAGACCTCGTAGGGCTGGGTCTTACGCAGATCCCATGCAACGCCCGAACCCCGCAGCATGGGCCCCGTGAAGCCCAGGGCCTTGGCCCGCTCGGGGCTGACCACCCCAATGCCCACCAGCCGCTGCTTCCAGATGCGATTGTCGGTAAGCAGGGTTTCGTATTCATCAACGCACTTGGGAAACCGCTGGGTAAAGTCTTCGATGAAATCAAGCAGCGAGCCCTGGCGGTTTTCGTTGAGCCTGCGCACCGACGACTTACTGCGCAGACGATTTACCTGGTACTGGGGCATGGCATCCGGAAGATCGCGGTAGACGCCACCGGGCCGATAGTAGGCCGCATGCATACGGGCCCCCGATACGGCCTCGTAGCAGTCCATCAGGTCTTCACGCTCGCGAAAGGCATAGAGGAACACGGCCATGGCGCCGACATCAAGACCGTGTGCGCCGATCCAGAGCAGGTGATTGAGAACGCGTGTGATCTCGTCGAACATCACCCGTATGTACTGGGCCCTAATCGGCGGGGTGACCCCCAGCAGCTTTTCGATGGCCATGACATAGGCGTGCTCGTTAGACATCATCGAGACATAGTCAAGGCGGTCCATATAGGGCACCGACTGCAGAAAGGTCTTAGACTCGGCAAGCTTTTCGGTGCCACGATGCAGCAGCCCAATATGGGGATCAGCGCGCTGAACCACCTCGCCATCAAGTTCGAGCACCAGGCGCAGCACGCCGTGCGCAGCCGGATGCTGCGGGCCAAAGTTTAAGGTGTAGTTTTTAAGTTCGGCCATACTGCTCTTCTCGAATCACCCGGGGGGTAATATCACGCGGCTCGATAGTGACCGGCTGATAAATAACGCGCCGCTGCTCCGGGTCGTAACGCATTTCCACGTAGCCTGAGAGTGGAAAGTCTTTTCGAAACGGGTGGCCGGCAAAGCCGTAGTCGGTAAGAATGCGGCGAAGGTCTTCGTGGCCCTCAAAGACAATACCAAAGAGGTCGAAGGCTTCGCGCTCGTACCAGCCCGCGGCTGGCCAGATGCTGGTCAGCGACGGCACCAAAGGAAGGTCGTCATCGGGACAGAAGACCCGCAGACGCAGTCTTTGGTTACAGGCAACCGACAACAAATGGGTTACCACAGCAAACCGTGGGCCTTCGTAACGCCCGTCTTTGTATGTCTGATAGTCGACCCCGCAGAGGTCGATGAGGGTATCGAACTCAAGACCTGGCGCATCGCGCAGTACCTCTGCTGCTGCCAGGGTGTGGGATGCGGCGACCTCGACAGTGGCCTCGCCGAGGCTGATATGGCTACGCGCCACCATCGGCCCCAGCCTTTCGCAGGCAAGCGCAGCAAGCGACTGTTCTGCCGAGACAAGCGCGACAGGGTCGGGGCTATCACCTGCCACAGGGCTGGGGTTGGGGCTAGCGGAGCTGGGCATAAATAAAAGATGGGCCTATGGACATTGCCTAGTCGCGGGCGATGGTACTGGTGCGCTTAATCTTGTTTTGCAGCTGCATGATTCCATAGAGCAGCGCTTCGGCCGTTGGCGGGCATCCGGGTACATAGATATCCACCGGAACGATACGGTCGCATCCGCGGACAACCGAGTAGGAATAGTGGTAGTAGCCGCCCCCGTTGGCGCACGACCCCATGGAAAGCACCCAGCGAGGCTCGGGCATCTGGTCGTAGACCTTGCGCAAGGCGGGCGCCATTTTGTTACATAGCGTGCCGGCCACAATCATGAGGTCGGACTGACGAGGGCTGGGCCGAAAGACCACGCCGAAGCGATCGAGGTCATAGCGGGATGCTCCCGCGTGCATCATTTCGACAGCACAACAGGCCAGCCCGAATGTCATAGGCCAGAGCGAGCCAGTACGGGTCCAGTTGATGACCTGATCGGCCGTGGTGGTGATAAACCCCTGCTTGAGAACGCCGTCGATTGCCATAGCCTTACTCCCAGTCGAGGGCGCCCTTCATCCATTCATAGATGAAGCCAAGCACCAGAATCGCCAGAAAGATCATCATCGCCATAAACCCAAAAAAGCCGATGTCTTGCAAGACCACAGCCCAAGGAAAGAGAAAGGCAATTTCGAGGTCGAAGAGGATAAATAGGATTGCCACAAGGTAGTAGCGCACGTCGAACTGCATGCGGGAGTCTTCGAAGGCCTCGAATCCGCATTCGTAGGGAGAGAGCTTTTCGGAGTCGGGGCGGTGGGGGCCGATAAGCTTGCCCAGTACCATAGGGCCAACGCCCACGGCGATGCCGACCAGAATAAACAACAGCACTGGCAGATATGACTCTAGGCTCATGAGCCCCCCCCTTTTTGGTGCCGACGGCGAGACTCGAACTCGCACAGCTTTCGCCACTACCCCCTCAAGATAGCGTGTCTACCAATTCCACCACGTCGGCCTACAGCTATTTACTTCGCCGGCGCATCCTCTTTGGGTGCTACCGGTACCGGCGGCAGTTCGGGCGACACAGCACCCGGGACAGACCCCGGAATAGACTCCATAATACCGCCTCCTGAGGAGGAGGCTCTTAAATCCCGGCTGCCCATGTAGGACAAGGCCAAGGTGGACGAAAAAAACACCACTGCCAGCAAGGCGGTGGAACGAGACAGGAAATTAGCAGAGCCCGAGGCCCCAAAAACCGAGCCCGCGCTGCCCGAACCGAAGGCGGCGCCAAGGTCGGCTCCTTTGCCCTGCTGCAGCAGCACCAGCACAATAATGGCCACGGCAGAGGCAACTTGAACGACAAGTAAAAGGTTGGTGAGCCAGTCCATAGGATAGTTACTCCACGGTTGAAGGAAGGGCCTGCGCCGCCTGCAAAATTCCCCAGAACTCTTGGGCATGCAGAGAGGCGCCGCCCACCAGCGCGCCATCGATATCCGGCTGAATAAAGAGGTCGGCAGCAAGAGAGGCCTTGACACTGCCGCCGTAGAGAATGCGTACCGATGCCGCCGCCGCAGGGGATCGCTCGGCAAGCACAGCCCGGATCGCGGCATGCATGGCCTGGGCATCTGCGGCAGAGGCGGTCTGGCCGGTGCCGATTGCCCAGATCGGCTCATAGGCGATTGCGATTTTTTGTAAGGCCTCTAGGGACAAGGGGGCAGTGGCAATGCCCACCTGCTCGGATACCAGGGCGACTGCCCTTCCCGCCTGCCGCTCTGAGAGCGATTCGCCCACGCAGATAACGGGCATGATGCCCTGTGAGAGCAGTTGTTGCGCCTTCAGTGCTACCCGGGGGTCGGTAAGGCCCAACCGGGACCGGCATTCGGAATGCCCGACCAGGCAGAATTGGCATTCGAAGTCGGACAGCATGGTGGCAGAGACCTCGCCGGTAAATGCGCCGGAGGACTGGTCAGAGACATCCTGGGCGCCCCAGTCGAACCCACGGCCACGCAGCCGTGTAGCCACCTGAAACAGGTACGGGGCCGGGGCCGCCACCCCTGCCTGAACGCAGTCGGGTGAAAACTCGCCGCGCTCGGCAATCGCCAAGACTTCGGACAATAGCGCCTCATTGGCGATCATGTCGCCATGCATCTTCCAGTTGCCTATGACAAGCGGCCTGCGCACGGGGATCTGGGGTGGTCAGCGTTGGGAAGCGAGGTATGTTTAAGAGGCTGCCGGCTCTTGGGCAGCTGCCTGCTGTGCACCAGCCTCTTCGGTGGCAGCCTTCATGGAAAGGCGCAGGCGGCCCTTGTCGTCGGCCTCAATTACCTTAACCCGCACCACCTGGCCTTCTTTGAGGTAGTCAGACACCTGGTGTACGCGCTCGTTGGCAATCTGGGAGATATGCAGCAGACCATCCTTGCCAGGCAATATCGAAACGATGGCACCAAATTCAAGTAACCGCAGAACCGATCCCTCATAGATTTTGCCAACCTCGACCTCAGCGGTGAGTTCCTCGATGCGCTTGATGGCAGCGCGGGCAGCCTCTGCGGTTGTGGCCGCGATGGTAATGCTGCCCGATTCATCGATATCAATGGTGGTACCAGTTTCTTCGGTAATCGCGCGAATCGTAGAACCACCCTTACCAATCACGTCTCGAATGCGCTCTGGGTTGATCTTGATGTTGTACAGCCGGGGCGCGTATTCCGACAGCTCGGTTCGGGCATGGCCCATGGCCTCTTTCATCTTGCCCAGAATATGCATGCGGGCATCTTTGGCCTGGGCCAGAGCCACCTGCATGATCTCCTTGGTAATGCCCTGGATCTTGATGTCCATCTGCAGGGCAGTAACGCCGATCTCGGAGCCGGCCACCTTAAAGTCCATGTCGCCAAGGTGGTCCTCATCGCCAAGAATATCGGTAAGCACCGCAAAACGGCCGCCTTCTTTAATGAGGCCCATAGCGATACCGGCCACATGGGCCTTAAGCGGAACACCCGCGTCCATTAATGCTAGGCAGCCACCGCAGACCGATGCCATGGAAGACGATCCATTGGACTCTGTGATCTCGCTGACCACACGCATGGAATAGGCGAAGTCTTCGGTAGAAGGCAGCACAGCGATCAGGGCCCGCTTTGCCAGGCGCCCGTGGCCGATCTCGCGGCGCTTGGGCGTGCCCACACGGCCGCATTCGCCAGTGGCATAGGGAGGCATGTTGTAGTGAAGCATAAACCGGTCGCGGTACTCACCGCCAAGCGCATCGATGATCTGCTCATCACGATTGGTACCGAGCGTTGCCACCACCAGGGCCTGGGTCTCGCCTCGGGTAAAGAGTGCCGATCCGTGAGCACGCGGCAGAACACCAGAGCGAATGCTAATCGGCCGAACAGTGCGGGTGTCTCGGCCATCGATGCGCGGCTCTCCATTGAGGATCTGGCTGCGTACCACTTTAGCCTCCAGGCCAAAGAGCGTGTCGTTTACCAGGTTACCGGCTGGCAGTGCCACGCCACTGGCGGCGGCGTCTGCCTGCAACTGAGTCTCAACCTGGCTGTAGATTTCTTTGAGACGATTAGACCGCTCTTGCTTGTTGCGCAGCTTGTAAGCCTCTTGCAGCGGACCTTCGGCGAGGCCGGTGACCTTGGCAACAAAGGCCTCGTCTTTTGCCTCGGGCTGCCAGTCCCATTCGGGCTTGCCCGCCTTTTCTACGAGACGATGAATGGCATCGATAGCAGCCTTCATCTGGGTGTGGCCAAAGACTACCGCCCCGAGCATGACGTCTTCGGGCAGTTGATCGGCCTCAGACTCCACCATGAGCACCGCAGACTCGGTTCCGGCAACCACCAGGTCGAGCTTAGACCGCTTGAGGTCGGCGTTATTGGGGCAGAGCAGATACTGGCCATCGATATAGCCCACGCGGGCAGCGCCTATAGGGCCATGAAAGGGCACTCCCGAGATGGCCATGGCCGCACTGGCACCAATCATGGCCGGAATATCGGGGTCGACTTCAGGATTGAGCGACATGACGGTACAGACCACCTGCACCTCGTTGTAAAAGCCCTCGGGAAATAACGGGCGCAAGGGACGGTCGATGAGACGGCTGGTAAGGGTTTCTTTTTCGCTTGGCCGGCCCTCACGCTTGAAAAAACCGCCGGGGATCTTGCCAGCGGCGTAGGTCTTTTCCATGTAGTCGACAGTGAGGGGAAAGAAGTCTTGGCCGGGCTTTGCCGACTTGGCAGCCACAACGGTGGCCAGAACCACGGTGTCGTTCATGTTAACGACTACGGCGCCAGAAGCCTGCCTGGCGATTTCTCCAGTTTCGAGGCTAACGGTGTGCTGACCAAACGAAAAACTTTCTTTAGCAATATTGAACACGAACAGTTCCTTTTCTTTGAATCATTGGTTCACAGCCGACCAGAAAGCGCTGAGACAACAAAAACCGGCATGTGCATAAGAAGGTGCAGATGCCGGTTGCGTAGGTGCCGATTACTTTCGGAGGCCCAGTTTTTCGATGAGCGATCGGTAGGAAGGCAGATTGGTACGTTTGAGATAGTCGAGAAGTTTGCGACGACGGCTAACCATTTTGAGAAGCCCACGACGGGAATGATGGTCTTTGGCATGGGTTTTGAAGTGGCCCGTGAGATAGTTGATGCGGGCCGTAAGCAGGGCTACCTGCACCTCAGGCGAACCGGTGTCACCCTGGGCGCGCTGAAAATTAGAAACGATGTCGAGCTTGGACATTTCGGCAACGGTCATGACTTCTCCTTTAAAAATGACCTAGGCGAAGGGCCGCCGGCCGAGACCGGAAAAACCCTAATGACGCCAACTTGCGCTCATGCCTGCCGGGCATGGCGTGCGGGAATACTGAAATAAGCTTTTGATTCTAATTCAAAAGGGGGCTAGACGCAAGCCTGACCCCACCTGGGGATAAGGCCGCGCCGCCCACACCGAAATAGTCCTAAGGCTGCTGGGGATTGGCCTTAGGCGCCACCGAGAGCCGGTTTAAGGCATTAAGGTAGGCTAGCGCCGAGGCCACCACAATGTCAGGATCGGCTCCCACGCCGTTGACCACCCGACCATCTTTCTGCAGGCGCATGGTCACCTCCCCCTGAGACTCGGTGCCAGTGGTGATCGCATTGACCGAAAAGAGCATGAGTTCGGCCCCGCTCTTGGCCTGCTGCTCTATGGCCTTTACCGTTGCATCGACCGGACCATTCCCCTCGGCCTCGGTGGCAAACTCCTTTCCATCGCAGGCAAAGACCACCTTAGACACGGGACGCTCGCCCATTTCAGACCGCTGGGCAAGCGAGATGAGCTTGTAGTGCTCGGCCTTTACCTCAGACTCGCCCGAGACAATTGCCTGCAGGTCTTCGTCAAAGATCTCCGACTTGCGGTCGGCAAGCTCCTTAAACCGCGCGAAGGCCTCATTAAGCGCCTGCTCGGTTGACGGGGCAATGCCCAGGTCTTCTAGCCGCTGCCGAAAGGCATTACGCCCAGAAAGCTTACCCAGGGTGATGCGGTTTGCCGCCCAGCCCACATCCTGCGCCCGCATGATCTCGTAGGTCTCCCGGTGCTTGAGAACGCCGTCTTGGTGAATGCCGGACTCGTGGGCAAAGGCATTGGCCCCCACGATGGCCTTATTGGGCTGCACCGGATAGCCAGTAATCTGCGAGACCAGTCGGGAAGACGGCACAATCTGTGTGGTGTCGATATTGGTGTCACAGGCAAAGACATCGCGCCGGGTTTTGACTGCCATGACAATCTCTTCCAGGCTGGCATTGCCCGCCCGCTCGCCAAGCCCATTGATCGTGCACTCCACCTGGCGCGCCCCGGCGAGCACCGCCGAGAGGGAATTTGCCACCGCCATGCCCAGGTCGTTATGGCAGTGGGTGGACCAGACCACCTTGTCTGCGCCCGGCGTACGGGCAATGAGAGTCTCCATAAGCCGGCCCCACTGGCCGGGAACGCTATAGCCCACGGTATCGGGGACATTAATAGTGGTCGCCCCGGCGCGGATTGCCTCGCCGAAGATTCGCACCAGAAAGTCCACCTCGGATCGCACCGCATCCTCGGCCGAAAACTCGATATCGGCGGTGTACTCGCGGGCCATATGAATGGCCGCCACCGCCGCATCGACCACCTGATCGGGGTTCATACGCAGCTTTTTTTCCATGTGGATAGGGCTGGTGGCAATAAAGGTGTGAATGCGCCCACGGGCTGCGGGCTTAATTGCCTCCCCAGAGGTACGAATGTCGCGCTCGGTAGCGCGGGCGAGCGAGCAGACAGTGCTGTCTTTAATGGACTCGGCAATGGCACGGACGGACTCAAAGTCGCCAGGGCTGGCAGCAGCAAAACCCGCCTCAATCACATCCACGCGCAGTCGCTCGAGCTGCCGTGCGATGCGCACCTTTTCGTCTCGGGTCATGGATGCGCCGGGGCTCTGTTCGCCGTCGCGCAGCGTGGTATCAAACACAATTAATCGATCGGACATGGCTGTCTTCCCTAAGAGAAATATGAACAAAGACTAAAAAATGAGGTCCGCCAGAGAGAGGGCCGGCGCGGACTGCCGGTGGGGGGTCGATAGTTAGCGCCCGTGGCGCAGTCGACCCAGGGAGGATAGTAGAAGCAGCAGAGAGGCGAGGGGCAAAACGTTCATTACCCTGAACTATAAATCTTTTCGCTCGTCATCGGCAAATAGAGAAACGCTGCGGCCGTGGGATTTTTGCCACAGATACATGGCATAGCCAGAGACGGAGTACAGGGCCACCAGCGCGAAAAGCATGCTCGGCGGGTCTTGCGAGATCAGCACCAGAAAGACGGCACCGAGGCCGATAAAGATAAAAGGCACGCTTCGGCGCAGATTGGCATCTTTAAAACTATAAAAAGGCACATTGCTCACCATCGTGACACCGGCATACACCATCAAGCCCCAGACTACCCAGGCCAGTTCCGAGACGCCCAGATCGATAATCTTGGTCTCTCGCAGATCGGTAATCAGCCATACAAACCCCGCCACCAGGGCTGCGGCCGCTGGGCTTGGTAGCCCCTGAAAGAACCTCTTGTCGACCACTTCGATGTTGGTATTAAACCGTGCCAGCCGCAAGGCCGCTCCGGCTACATAGATAAAGGCTGCGAACCAGCCAAGCTTGCCCATGTCCTTGAGCACCCAGACGTAGACGATGAGCGCCGGGGCAACGCCGAACGAAACCATGTCCGAGAGGCTGTCATAGTTGGCCCCGAAGTCAGAGGCGGTATTGGTGAGCCGGGCAACCCGACCGTCGAGACTGTCGAGCACCATGGCCACAAAAATGGCCACGGCCGCCTCGGTAAACTGGCTGCTCATAGCCATTACCATGGCGTAAAAGCCGCTAAAAAGACAGGCGGTGGTCAAAAGATTAGGCAGCAGGTAGATCGTCTGCCGGCGCCTTTGAGATCGGTCACGCATGGCCGACAGGATACCCTTTTACCCCTTAACTTGCCGCGCCTTCTGTCGGCCCTCTTACCCCTACTGCGGCGGGTTCGCTATTATCGCTATTGTCATCGGAGACAAATGAATCGATCTGCACCGGGGGCTGGGGCCAGTGCGCCAGTGCCGAGCTGTGGGCAAGCACCATGTCGCCCACCGAGACCAAGGCCTGGCTACCCATCGGAAGGTAGACATCGACCCGCGACCCAAACCGAATAAAGCCATAGCGGGCACCGCGTTGTACCCGGTCTCCCTCTTCGACGTAGCAGAGAATACGCCGGGCGATCAGCCCGGCAATCTGCACGCAGGTAAGGCTTCGGCCCTCATCATCCACGATGACCAGGGCATTACGCTCGTTATCGATCGAAGCTTTATCGAGCGCGGCATTGAAAAACTTGCCCGGCGAATAGACCACATTAAAGATACGCCCCGCAATCGGCGCCCGATTCGAGTGCACGTTGAAGACGTTCATGAAGACACTGATCTTGAGCGACCTGACCTGGCTGATGGGGTCTTCAGCAGGCCCCAAATAAACGACACGCCCGTCGGCGGGGCTTGCAATGGCATCAAGGTCGGGGGGCGGCACCCGGGAGGGGTCGCGGAAGAACTGGATGATCAAGGCCGAGACAAGCCAGAGTGGAATGGCCCAACTACCAGCACCCAGACCCGTGGCCACGACCGACACGCTCACCGCCAGAGCAATAAAAAACCATCCCTCCCGTGCGATCACGGGATGGGGGTAGCGGCTGATATCGGGGGAGGCCGCAATGCCTAAGGGCGCCATAGTGTTTACAAAGATCAGTTACGAGACTGGTCCACCAGTTTATTGGCCTTGATCCAAGGCATCATGGACCGCAGTTTTTCGCCCACCTGCTCGATGGGGTGTTCGGCCATGAGGCGACGGCGTGACAGCAGGGTGGGGGCTCCCGCGCGGTTCTCGAGAATAAACTCTTTGGCGTACTCACCGGTTTGAATGCGGGTGAGGATCTCCTTCATAACGGCCTTGGTCTGCGGGGTTACCACCTTCGGGCCCGAGACATACTCGCCGAACTCGGCGTTGTTGGAGATCGAGTAGTTCATGTTGGCAATACCGCCCTCGTAGATTAGGTCGACGATAAGCTTTAGCTCGTGCAGGCACTCGAAATAGGCCATTTCGGGCGAATAGCCGGCCTCAACGAGCGTCTCGAATCCCGCCTTAATAAGCTCAACGGTTCCCCCGCAGAGTACCACCTGCTCACCAAAAAGGTCGGTCTCGGTTTCTTCCCTAAAGTTGGTCTGGATAATCCCAGCCTTGCCGCCGCCGATGGCGCTGGCATAGGCAAGACCAATGTTACGGGCATTGCCCGTGGTGTCCTGGTGGACTGCCACCAGACAGGGGACGCCTCCGCCCTGGGAATAGGTATTGCGCACGGTGTGGCCGGGGGCCTTTGGCGCAATCATGATGACATCGAGGTCTGCCCGGGGTGTGACCTGGCCGTAGTGCACGTTAAAGCCATGGGCAAAGGCCAGAGCGGCATTCTGTTTAATAACAGGGGCAATGTCGGCGTTGTAGACCGCTGCAATAGTCTCATCGGGCATGAGAAGCATCACAACATCAGCACCCTCTACCGCCTGGCGAATCTCAGCAGCCTTCAGGCCGGCCTTTTCCACCTTGGCCCAGGAGGGCCCGCCCTTACGAACACCGACCACGACGGTCATGCCACTGTCGTTCAGGTTCTGGGCATGGGCATGGCCCTGAGAGCCATAGCCAATGATGGCGATCTTTTTGCCCTTGAGCAGGGAGAGGTCACAGTCTTTGTCATAGAACACGTTCATTGTTGGGGAATCCTTTCTGGGAATAAATGGTGATGGTTTAGGCGCAGTCTAAACGCGCAAGACACGCTCGCCGCGGGCAATGCCTGAGGAGCCTGTGCGCACGGTTTCAAGAATCATCTCAGGCTCAAGCGCCTCGATAAAGCCATCGAGCTTGCCGCCGTCGCCGGTGAGTTCAATGGTGTAGGTCTTGTCCGTAACATCGATAATGCGACCGCGAAAGATGTCTGCCATGCGCTTCATCTCTTCGCGTTCTTTACCGATCGCCCGCACCTTAATGAGCATAAGCTCGCGTTCGATATGGGGCTGCTCAGACAGGTCGATGAGCTTAACCACCTCTACCAGCCTATTAAGGTGCTTGGTAATCTGCTCGATAATCTCCTCTGACCCTCGGGTGACGATGGTCATGCGCGACAGCGACGGGTCTTCGGTAGGGGCTACGGTGAGCGTTTCGATGTTATAGCCACGGGCCGAGAAAAGACCCACCACACGCGATAGGGCCCCCGGTTCGTTCTCCAGCAGGACAGAAATAATGTGCTTCATGGTGTCTGTCTCCTAGAGGTCTTCTGCACCGAGCAGCATGTCGGTGAGCCCCTTGCCCGCCTGCACCATCGGCCAGACGTTTTCGCTCTGGTCGGTAATGAAGTCCATGAACACCAGACGGTCCTTCATGGCCAGAGCCTCTTTGAGCGCCGGTTCGACATCGGCGGGTTTTTCAATCTTCATGCCCACATGGCCATACGACTCGGCAAGCTTTACAAAGTCAGGCAGAGACTCCATGTAGCTCTCAGAGTAGCGGCTGCCGTACTCAATTTCCTGCCACTGACGGACCATGCCCAGATACCGGTTATTGAGGTTAACGATCTTAATGGGCAGACGATACTGCTGGCAGGTGGACAGTTCCTGGATACACATTTGAATCGAGGCCTCACCGGTAATACAGACGGCATCGGCCTCGGGGTGGACAAACTTCACCCCCATGGCATAGGGAAGGCCCACTCCCATGGTGCCTAGTCCGCCCGAATTGATCCAGCGCCGGGGCTTGTCAAACTTGTAGTACTGCGCGGCCCACATCTGGTGCTGGCCCACATCGGAGGTGACAAAGGCCTCCCCCTTGGTGATACGCCAGACGGCCTCGACCACTGCCTGGGGCTTGATGAATTCAGTACTGGTCTTATAGGCAAGGCAGTTCAGGCTGCGCCAGTCTTCGATCTGCTTCCACCAGGTGGCCAGCGGCTTTTCGGCGGGCTTCTGGCCGGCCGACATAGCCTCTTTGAGCTGCGCAAGCAGGTCGATCAGAACCTCTTTAACGTCGCCCACGATAGGCACGTCTACCTTCACCCGCTTGGAAATCGACGACGGGTCAATATCGACATGGATAATTTTGCGTGGGTTCTGGGCAAAGTGCTTAGGGTTGCCGATCACCCGATCATCAAACCGGGCGCCTATGGCAATAAGTACATCGCAGTGCTGCATGGCCATGTTGCATTCGTAGGTGCCATGCATGCCGGGCATGCCCAGAAACTTTTTGTCGGTGGCCTTGTAGGCGCCAAGCCCCATGAGCGTATTGGTGCAGGGATAGCCCAAGAGGTCTACCAATTCGTTGAGCTGGTCTGACGCGTTGGCAAGGATCACGCCGCCCCCGGTGTAGACCATGGGCCGCTCGGCCGTCAGGATCATCTGCACCGCCTTGCGGATCTGGCCACTATGACCCTTCACAATGGGGTTGTATGACCGCATGGTGACCTGCTCAGGGTAGTCAAACTTACACCGCGCGACCGTAATGTCCTTGGGCACATCAACCAGCACTGGGCCAGGACGGCCCGACTTTGCCAGGTGGAATGCCTTTTTAATCGTCACAGCCAGGTCTTTCACGTCCTTTACCAGGAAGTTGTGCTTGACACAGGGACGGGTAATGCCCACGGTGTCGCATTCCTGGAAGGCATCAAGACCAATCGCATGGGTGGGCACCTGGCCACTGAGAATAACCATGGGAATGGAGTCCATGTAGGCCGTGGCGATACCAGTAACCGCATTGGTGACACCCGGGCCGCTGGTCACTAGGCAGACCCCCACTTTTTCACTGCAGCGGGCATAGGCGTCTGCCGCATGCACGGCGGCCTGCTCGTGCCGCACAAGAATGTGCTTTACCTGCTTTTGCTTGAAGATTTCATCGTAGATGTAGAGAACAGCCCCGCCGGGATAGCCAAACAGGTGTTCCACCTTCTCTTCCTGGAGGCATCGCACCAGGATTTCTGCGCCAGTCATTTCCATGTTGTTCGGTCCTAAACAGTTCTAGAGATCCCTGCCCGCCGGCACCACCCGCTCTCGCTGTTTGCGAGGCCGGCGACACAGACATTGGAACGGGGCCTTTGAGCTGATGGATCGGCGGCACCAAAAGCCCTTGTGGGGCCGGTACCGTCGGTTCAATCGCAATCACTCAGTTGGTTTGCCTATTGTTTTGGCAAGCCAAAGATGATAGGGCTTGGCCTAGAACAGGTCAAATGAGGGCAGGTAGTGACTTGAATTAACAAAGATCGGCCTCATCTAAAAAGTCATCCGGAGCCATGGCACGGGGCCGGTTTTCGGCCTGCGTGGCGCGTAGAAAGCGCTCCCAGTCATTCTGCAAGGAAATAAGGACATCATGCGACTCGATAAGCTCACGACGGCCTTTCAGCAGGCCTTCTCAGATGCCCAAAGCCTGGCCATTGGCCAGGACAATTCCGCCATTGAGCCGCAGCATCTGGTGCTGGGCCTGCTCGACCAGGCCGAGGGCTCCACCCGGTCGCTGCTGGCACGGGCAGGCGCCAACACCAATAAGCTTGCCCAGGATGTCCGCCAGAGCCTAGACCGTCTGCCCAAGGTAAGCCAGGCCACGGGCGAGATCCACGTGGGATCGGAGCTCGGCCGACTGCTTAACCTTACCGATCGCGAGGCCCAGAAACGCGGCGATCAGTTCATTGCCGGAGAGCTCTTTCTGCTGGTGCTGGCAGACGACAAGTGCGAAGCGGGCAAGCTGCTGCGCGAAAGCGGCGTCTCCCGACAGAACCTGGAACTCGCGATTCAGGCGGTGCGGGGGGGCGCAAAGGTGGATTCCGCCGACTCCGAAGACCAGCGAGAGGCCTTAAAGAAATACACGGTAGACCTCACCGAAAGGGCCATGGCCGGAAAGCTCGACCCAGTCATCGGCCGGGACGATGAGATACGCCGTTGCATCCAGATTCTGCAGCGGCGTACCAAGAACAACCCCGTGCTCATAGGCGAGCCGGGCGTGGGCAAGACCGCGATTGCCGAGGGCCTGGCCCAGCGCATTGTGAATGGCGAAGTGCCTGAGGGCCTGAAGGGCAAAAAGGTACTCACGCTTGATATGGCGGCTCTGCTGGCAGGGGCCAAGTTTCGCGGCGAGTTTGAGGAGCGCCTGAAGGCCGTGCTCAAAGATGTGGCCGCGATGGCCGAACAGGCCCCCAATGGCCACCCGATTGTCTTTATCGACGAGATTCACACCATGGTGGGCGCCGGAAAGGCCGAGGGCGCCATGGATGCGGGCAATATGCTAAAGCCCGCCCTGTCTCGGGGTGAGCTGCACTGCATCGGGGCCACGACGCTTGACGAATACCGCAAGTACATCGAAAAGGATGCGGCGCTGGAGCGCCGGTTTCAGAAGGTGCTCGTGGGTGAGCCGAGCGTGGAGGCCACGATTGCCATTCTGCGGGGACTGCAGGAACGCTACGAACTGCACCACGGCGTGGAAATCACCGACCCTGCGATTGTGGCGGCGGCCGAATTATCGAACCGCTACATTACCGACCGGTTTTTGCCGGACAAGGCCATCGACCTCATCGACGAGGCCGCAAGCCGCATCAAGATGGAGATCGACTCCAAGCCCGAGTCGATGGATAAGCTCGACCGGCGGCTGATTCAGCTCAAGATCGAGCGCGAGGCGGTTCGCAAAGAAAAAGACGAGGCCTCAAAAAAGCGTTTTGACCTGATTGAAGAGGAGATCAAGCGGCTCGAGCGCGAGGCCTCCGACCTCGAGGAGATCTGGCGCGCCGAGAAAATGGCCGTGCAGGGCACCCAGCATATTAAGGAGGAAATCGAACGTCTCCGACTTGAGATCGAGCAGCACACCCGCAAGGGCGACTGGCAGAAGGTCTCCGAACTCCAGTACGGGCGACTGCCCGAGCTTGAGGCCAAGCTCAAGACCGCAGATGACATTGCGGCCAAAGGCGGGGTTGCCTCGCCCGAAGGCGGCCGCCCTAAGCTCTTGCGTACCCAGGTGGGTGCCGAAGAAATCGCAGAGGTGGTCTCACGCGCCACCGGCATTCCGGTAAGCAAAATGATGCAGGGCGAACGTGAGAAGCTGCTCGAAATGGAGCGGTTCCTGCACCAGCGGCTGGTGGGCCAAGACGAGGCCGTCACGCTCGTCTCTGACGCCATTCGCCGCTCACGGGCTGGGCTCTCCGACCCCAACCGGCCCTATGGATCGTTTCTGTTTCTGGGGCCCACCGGTGTAGGTAAGACTGAGCTCTGCAAGGCGCTTGCCCAGTTCTTGTTTGATGCCGAAGACCATCTGGTTCGCATCGACATGAGCGAGTTCATGGAGAAGCATTCGGTCTCACGCCTCATTGGCGCGCCCCCGGGATATGTGGGCTACGACCAGGGCGGCACCCTTACCGAGGCCGTGCGGCGTAAGCCCTACAGCGTGATTCTGCTCGACGAGGTGGAGAAGGCCCACCCCGATGTCTTTAATGTGCTTCTGCAGGTACTCGATGATGGCCGGCTTACCGATGGCCAGGGCCGCACGGTGGACTTTCGTAACACCGTGGTGGTCATGACCTCCAACCTGGGGTCGCACGAGATACAGCGCCTCTCGGGGCAGCCCGCTGCTGACATTAAGTCGGCGGTGATGGGCGAGGTGAAGAACCACTTCCGGCCGGAGTTCATTAACCGTATCGACGAGATCGTGATCTTCCATGCCTTAGGCAGAGACCATGTCCGCAGCATTGCCCGGATTCAGCTCGAGAGGCTCGCCCAGCGGCTTACCGAGCGCGACCTGCGGCTTGTGGTCTCAGACGAAGCCTTAGACGAGATTGCCAAGGTGGGCTTTGATCCGCTCTATGGGGCGAGGCCGTTGAAGCGGGCCATTCAGTCGCAGATTGAGAACCCGGTAGCCAGGCTTATTTTGGAAGGGCGGTTTGGGCCGAATGACGTGGTGCCGGTCGACCTGCAGAACGGGGAGTTCTCGTTTTCCCGCGTGGTGCATTAGTGCAGGTCACCAATGCATCGGTCTGGCGGCGGTTTGTCGCCATGGGCTACGAGGCCTTTCTCTTGGTGGGGCCAGTGTTGCTCTTCTCTTTTGTATACACGATGGTAACCGGCCAGACCGATCAAGACGCGCCCGACTCCACCGCAGCGATAGCCAAGCGCATGGGGCTGCAGCTGCTGGTGCTGGGAATTCTGATTGGCTACTTTGTCTGGGGCTGGAGCCGCGGCAAGGTAACGCTGCCCATGCAGACCTTGCAACTGCGCGTGGTGGATGCCACCACGGGTGCTGCCGCCACACCAAGCCAGGCCCTGGTGCGCGCAGTGGTCGGTACTGCCAGCGTGATCACCGGGCTTTGGCTTGTGGTGGCGATGCTGCGCAAGGACAGGCAGACCCTGCACGACCTGGCCAGTGGCACGCGTCTGGTCTACGCCCGGCCCGGCCCCAAGCCCACAGCGCCCGAGGCGGCTTAAGTCTTGGGCAGGGTTACGCCCGTCTGCCCCTGGTACTTGCCCCCGCGGTCTTTATAGGAGGTGGAGCAGACCTCGTCGCTCTCAAAGAACAACATCTGGGCGCAGCCCTCACCCGCGTAGATTTTTGCTGGCAGCGGCGTGGTGTTGGAAAACTCCAGAGTGACATGCCCCTCCCATTCCGGCTCTAGCGGCGTGACATTCACAATAATGCCGGTTCGGGCATAGGTAGACTTGCCCAGGCAGACCACCAGGGTGCTGCGCGGAATGCGAAAGTATTCAATAGTGCGGGCCAGGGCAAACGAATTGGGCGGAATGATGCAGACCGGCCCCTTAAAGTCTACGAACGACCCGGTGTCGAAGTTCTTGGGATCGACAATCGTGCTGTTGATATTGGTGAAGATCTTGAACTCATCGGCGCAGCGGACATCGTAGCCGTAGCTCGATGTGCCATACGAGACAATCTTTTGGCCGTTGGCGGTACGCACCTGCTCGGGCTCGAAGGGCGCGATCATGCCGTGTTGTGCCGCCATACGGCGAATCCAGTGGTCACTCTTAATGGTCATAGCGCGGATTATCCACCGAATCAATGGTCTTGCCCTACACTTACGGTCCATGCCCAGCACCCTGCCTCCTAGCGCCTTGAACCCCGCCGCGCGCGTCATATTCCTTACCTCCGCCCTGCCCTATGCCAACGGGGCTATTCACCTGGGGCATCTGGTGGAGTACATCCAGACCGATATCTGGGCACGTTTTCAGCGGCTGCGCGGACATGAGGTGGTCTATATCTGTGCCGACGACACCCATGGCACGCCGATCATGCTGCGGGCCGAAAAAGAAGGCATCTCCCCCGAGGCGCTCATCGAACGGGTCTGGCAGGAACACACCCGAGACTTCGCCGCCTTTGGCATTCAATTCGACCGGTACTACTCAACCCATTCCGAAGAAAATCGGCAGCTCTCAGAGCAGATCTATCAGGCCCTGAAGGACGAAGGCCTGATCGAGGTGCGCGAGATTGCCCAGATGTACGACCCGGTGCGCGAGATGTTTCTGCCTGACCGGTTTATCAAAGGGGACTGCCCAAAGTGCGGGGCCAAAGACCAGTACGGGGACTCCTGCGAGGCCTGTGGTGCCACCTATGCGCCCACCGACCTAAAAAACCCCGTATCCGCCGTCAGCGGGGCGCAGCCTGTTACGCGGCAGAGTGCCCACCACTTTTTTCGGCTCTCTGACCCGCGCTGTGTATCGTTTCTGCAGGACTGGGCCCTTGCGTCGGGGCGGCTACAGCCCGAGGCGGCCAATAAACTGAAGGAATGGCTGGGGGAGTCCAGCCCTAGGGCCACCCCTAACACAACAGCAATAAACCACAGTGCAGAGCCCGGGCAGGCCAGCCTTGGCGACTGGGATATCTCACGCGATGCACCCTATTTTGGCTTTGAGATTCCGGGCGCGCCCGGCAAGTATTTTTATGTCTGGCTCGATGCCCCCATAGGCTATTACGCGGGCCTTAAAAAATGGTGCGCCGAAAACCACCGGGACTTCCTGGAATTCGTGAACCCAGAGTCTGAGGTCGAACAGGTGCACTTCATTGGTAAGGACATTCTCTACTTTCACACGCTGTTCTGGCCAGCAATGCTGCACTTCTCTGGCCACCGAACGCCCACCCGTGTCTTTGCCCATGGTTTCTTAACAGTCGATGGTGCCAAGATGAGCAAGTCGCGTGGCACCTTTATTACGGCCCAGAGCTATAGTGATCAAAAGCTCAACCCCGAATGGCTGCGGTATTACTTTGCCTCTAAGCTCAATGGCAGCCTCGAAGACCTCGACCTTAACTTCAACGACTTTATTGCCAAGGTCAATAGCGACCTGGTGGGAAAGTTTGCCAATATTGCAAGCCGTTCCTCTGGGTTTGTGGTCAAGCACTTTGGCGGCAGCCTGCTACAGGATGCCCGCCTGCTTGCGCCGGGCTCTAAGCATGCACAGCTAGAAGATCGGCTTGCAGGTTCTGCAGAGAGCCTTGCCCAGGCCTATGAAGACCGCGACACCGCCCGGCTGGTGCGCGAGCTTGCGGCCCTCATGGATGCTGTCAACGAATATGTGGATGCCTATAAGCCCTGGGAGCTTGCCAAAAAAATGTCCGATCCCGAGGCGGCCCAGACGCTGCATCGCGTCTGCTCGACAACACTGCGATGCTTTGCCCGACTCTGTGCGGCCGTGGCGCCGATTCTGCCGGCAACAACAGACCGGGCCTTGGCCGAAGTCTTTGGACGCAGCAACGGCTGGCGCTGGAAAGAGATCGATATGCCCGAGGTCAGCCAGGTACAGGCGTTTTCGCACCTGATGGCCCGCGTCGACCGTGCCCAGATTGACAGCCTCATCGCCGCCAACCGCAGCTAGACTTTTCGCACCTGCAAGGAGAACCTGTATGCGTCTAAGCCGTCCGCTCTACGAGTCTGATATCACCCAGTTTATAAAGAACCTTAAGGCCGAACGGCCCGAGCTCGAAGCGGCGCAGGTTGAGGGGCGACTGCGTCTATGGGACAAGCCCCCAATCAGTCTGGAAGAGCAGCAGCGCCGAAACAAAATGCGCGTGCCTCAGAAGCCCTATGTCTATCACAACGGCTGAAGGAGTCATTCCATCGGCAGTGGCCCGCCTCTATGGCGAGCCCTTGATCGATCTTCCCCGAGACCTCTACATTCCACCCGATGCACTGGAGGTGATTCTCGAGGCCTTCGAAGGCCCGCTCGACCTTCTGCTCTATCTGATTCGTCGGCAGAACTTCAATATTCTCGACATCCCCATGGTCGAGGTGACGCGCCAGTACCTGACATACATTGATGAGGTGCGTAACCACAACCTGGAGCTCGCAGCAGAGTATCTCTTGATGGCCGCGATGCTCATCGAGATCAAGTCGCGCATGCTGCTGCCGGTGCGCCCCAGAGACGGCGAACCAGAGCCCGAAGACCCGCGCGCCGAGCTGGTGCGACGGCTTCTGGAGTACGAGAAGATAAAGCTGGCAGCCGAAAAAATCGATGCCATTCCCCAGGTTGGTCGTGAGATTGTGGCTGCGCAGGTGGTGATCGACCAGTCTATTGCGCGACTGCCCCAGGTGAGCGCCATCGACCTGCAGTCCGCCTGGCGCGATCTGATGCGACGGGCGCGGCTGGTGGCCCATCATCATGTCAGCCGTGAGGCGCTGTCGGTACGGGAACACATGTCGAAGATCCTACGGCAGCTGCAAGGGGTGGCCTTTGTCGAATTCGCCGACCTCTTTGAAGAGGCGCTGGCGCTGGGCGGGGGCCTCCCCGCGGTCGTGGTGCATTTTCTGGCGCTGCTCGAACTGGCGCGCGAGGGCCTGGTGGAGATTACCCAGGCAGTGCCGCTCGCCCCTATTTATGTGCGCCTCTCGCAGGGCATGGCGACAGCCGCCTAGCGCATCATTCTTGTCTGCCGGATAGACCCCTGCTTCTCCGATATTTCTGACCCGTGATTAGCCTGACCGCCTTGAACACCCTCAGGCTTCCTGCCTATGCCGAGTCTCTTGTGGCTGTGCGCCAGTCTTCGGGCCTGCTGGCCATCTCCGAGTCGTTGGGCGACAGGCCCCGCGTGATTCTCGGTGGTGGCAGCAACCTGGTGCTGCAGGGGATCGCCGACCATCCGCTAGACGCCGTAGTACTGCACAACCAGCTACGCGGCATCGTTCGCCTACCAGAGCAAGATGGCCTGACGCGTATCCGCTGCGCGGGCGGCGAGTCATGGCATGCCTTTGTTATGTGGACGCTCGCACAGGGACTGGCAGGCCTGGAAAACCTGGCGCTTATCCCCGGCACTGTGGGCGCTGCACCGATTCAGAATATCGGGGCCTACGGTGTGGAGCTGGCAGACCGCATTGAAGCCGTGCATGCCTGGGACTTTGCCAGCCGAGACCATGTGATGTTTGCGCGTGACGACTGCCGGTTTGGATACCGGCATAGCCTTTTTAAAGAGCCCGAGGTACAGGGCCCCTGGAATGCCCCACGGTTTCTTGTTACCGCGGTGGATTTTTCTCTCTGGCCAGCGGCCCGGTCACCGGTGGTCACCGGCTATGCGGGTCTCTCCGAGCGGCTTGGGCAGATGGGAATCCAGGGCAGGCCACAGCCTTTGCAGATTGCCCACGCGGTCATCTCGTTGCGCAGAGAAAAACTCCCCGACCCAGAAGACCTTGCCAATGCGGGCAGTTTTTTTAAGAACCCGGTGGTACCGGAAGGCCTAGCCTCTGCCCTCAAGGCGCAGCACCCGGGGCTTCCTGTCTATTCCCAGGCCGATGGCATGAAGCTGTCTGCAGGATGGCTAATCGAGGCGGCGGGTCTTAAGGGCGTCCGCAAGGGCGGGGCCGGGGTCTATGACCGGCATGCCCTGGTATTGGTGAACCATGGAACGGCCTCGGGCCATGATCTATTGGGCCTGGCACGAGACATTCAGCAGGCGGTGATGAGCCGCTTTGGTGTCTGGCTGGAGACCGAGCCACAGATACTGCCGCCGCTGCATGCCGGCTGAGTGCACCCATTGGACATACCGGGCAACGGAAAACACAGCCGCAACCAGCCGAAATTGGCAAGCCAGAAAGACATCTGGCAGCCTTGCTAGGCCTTGGGCTGGTCCTTGGTAAGACGGCGGAAGACCGGCCGCTCGGGGGCAGAAGCCTCGGCGGCGTAGAGGTAGCCCTCGAGGTCGAAATCTTTAAGCGCCTCCGGGCGATCGATGCGGTGGTCAATTACAAACCGGGCCATCAGCCCGCGGGCGCGTTTGGCAAAAAAGCTGATGATCTTGAAGCTGCCATTCTTCTCATCTTCGAACACCGGGCTTACCACCTGGGCCTGCAGACCGGGGCCGCCAGCATCTGAAGCCGTGGCAGGCGTGGGCTTACACCGCACCGACTTAAAGTATTCCTCAGAGGCCAGGTTGAGTAGCACCGGCGCATGCTTGGATTTTTTGGATTGCGCGGCGATCGCTTCGTTTAAGACATCGGTAATGCGATGGCCCCAAAAGGCATAAAGGTCTTTGCCGCGGGCGGTGGCAAGCCGCGTGCCCATCTCGAGCCGATAGGCCTGCAGACTGTCGAGCGGCCGCAAGACCCCGTACAGCCCAGAAAGAATGCGGATATGGTCTTGGGCCCAGGCAAGGTCTTTGGCATTAAGCGTCGATGCATTGAGGCCCTCGTAGACATCCCCATTGAAGGCCAGCAGCGCGGGCCGCGCCACCGGGGGCCCCGCCTTAGGCTTCCAGGCCTTGAACCGGGCCGCATTGCGTTCGGCCAGGGCGTCGCTAATATCCATGAGCTTGGCAAGGGCCGAGGCAGCCATGGGCTTGAGCAGCTTGGCGAGATCGGAGGCCTGGTCTTCGAGCTGTGGTTCGGTAACGGTAAGGGCCGGTAACGGAGACTCGAAGTCGAGGCTTTTGGCGGGTGAGAGAACAATCAGCATTGCGACATCCTAACCGAGGGCAGCGGTAGCTATCCGAGTAGGGATTTACGGGTGTAGGGGGTTACGGCAATACCTTACTACTGATCCGGCGTCCGAATCTGCCGCTCGAACACCGGACGCGAGCCTTCGGTGGGCATGGTAGCCCAGTCGGGCTGTGGCAGTTCATGAAATGCCTCACGCAACAGTTGGCCCCAGCGTGAGCGGATATGGGCAAAGTAGGGGTCTTCGTCGGTAATGCTGACAAACCGTGCCACCTTAAGATCGTCGGTCCGATAAATAAGCAGGTCGAGCGGCATGCCCACCGAGATATTCGACTTCAGCGTAGAGTCCATAGAGATCAGCAGGCACTTTGCCGCCTCATCTAGGTCGGTATTGGGCTTGATCACACGATCAAGAATCGGCTTGCCGTACTTTGACTCACCAATCTGGAAGTACGGGCAGTCTGATCCCGCCTCGATAAAATTTCCGGCAGAGTAGATATGAAACAGCCGGCACGACTCGCCCTGAATCTGGCCACCGACCAGAAAGCTGCAGTTAAAGTCGATACCAAAGTCTGCTAATGACTTATGGTCGCGCTCGTAGACCTTACGTACCGCCGCCCCCACAATAGCCGCTGCCTCTGACATGGTAGAGACCGACCAGAGCGACTCGGCCTCAGATGACTCGGTGAGCATTTCGCGCACACTCTGGGTAATGGCCAGGTTACCAGCGCTCATCAGCACAATCACCCGTTCTCCAGTCCGCTCAAAGACTGTCATTTTGCGAAACGTGGATATCTGGTCCATGCCCGCATTGGTGCGGGAGTCGGAGAGAAAGACAATACCCTCGTGAAGGCGGGTGGCCACGCAGTAGGTCATACCCTGAAGTTTAATCGGTAGTCGCCAAAGGCACCAAAAACTCTTCGCTGATCGCCTGGCCCAGTTGGTTCACCTTGACCAGAAAGCCTGTGAGAAAGTCGTGGATCTGGGATTCGAACTCGGCATCGACCAGTAGGTACTGCAGGTCGGCCCGCAGCCTGCCTGCCATACGCAGGGCCCGGGCGGCGTGGCCTGGCGACACCTGCTCCAGGTTCATCGTTAGCTCGTTAAGGCAGGCCAGCAAAGACCGTGGCATATCCCCGCGCTGAATAAGCAGCTCGGCAATACGCAAGGGGGTGATTACGTCACGGTAGACCTTGCGGTAGATCTCAAAGGCAGAGACAGACCGCAATACCGAGGCCCAGAAATAGTAGTCGCCACGGTCTTGGTTCTGGCTTTCCTGGTTGCGATGGGCCACATACTTCACATCGAGAATGCGGGCAGTGTTATCTGCACGCTCGATAAAAGTACCCATACGGCAGAAGAAAAAGGCCTCGTCTTTGAGCAGCGTGCCAATCATCACGCCCCGAAAGAGGTGCGACTGGGTCTTAACCCAATCAAAAATCTTGTTGGGATCACGCACCCAGCCGGGGTCACGAAACAAGGCGCGCATATCGAGCCACATGGTGTTGACCACTTCCCAGATATCAGTGGTCACCGCCACCCGCACAGCACGCGCGTTTTCGCGGGCAGCAGTAATACAGCTGTAAATGCTTGAAGGGTTTTCGGGGTCGGTGACCATAAACCGCAGAACCCGTTCGCCGTCGTTGGCCAGTGACCGCTGGGAAAAAAGCTGCTGCAGCTCGGTGATCTCAAGTACCGCACGCCACTGGTCAAAGGGGTCTGCAGCAGGGCTGGGCAGCATACTGGCCTGGTGCTGTACATCGAGCATGCGCGCGGTATTCTCGGCCCGCTCGATATACCGCGACATCCAGTAGAGGTGGTCGGCAAGGCGGCTAAGCATGGTAAAGCACCCAGGTGTCCTTGGTTCCGCCCCCTTGCGAGGAGTTCACCACCAGCGAGCCCTTCTTTAATGCCACACGCGTTAAGCCCCCGGGCACCATCGAGATCTCCTTGCCACTGAGCACAAAGGGCCGCAGGTCTACATGGCGCGAGGCAATGCCCTCTTCAACAAAGGTGGGGCAGGTGGAAAGCGCCAGCGTGGGCTGGGCAATGTAGGTCTGGGGCGAGGCGATGATGCGCGCCCGAAACTCCTCGATCTGCGCCTTACTGGCCTTTGGCCCGATAAGCATGCCGAAGCCGCCGGCCCCATGGGTCTCTTTCACCACCAGCTCATCGAGATGGGCCAGCACATAGCTCAGTTCATCGGGGCGACGACAGAGATAGGTGGGTACATTGGCCAGCACAGGCTCTTCGCCCAGGTAGTAACGGATCATGTCGGGCACATAGGGATAGACCGACTTATCGTCGGCAATGCCGGTGCCCACCGCATTGCACAGGGTGACCCTTCCTTCGAATATTGCCCGCATCAGACCGGGCACACCCAGCACCGAATCGGCGCGAAAGACCTCAGGATCGATGAAGTCATCATCAATACGGCGGTAGATGACATCGATGCGCCGAGGCCCCCGGGTGGTCTTGGCAAAGACCCGGTCTTCCTGCACAAACAGGTCTTGGCCCTCGACCAGCTCAACCCCCATCTGCTGCGCCAGGTAGGCATGCTCGAAGTAGGCGCTGTTGTAGACGCCCGGGGTAAGCACCACCACGGTAGGATCATCGATGCCCTGAGGCGCCACCGATCGCAGATGCTGCAGCAAGAGGTCGGGATAGTGCTCTACCGGGGCCACGCTATTGCGGGCAAAGAGTTCGGGGAAGAGCCGCATCATGACCTTGCGGTCTTCGATCATGTAGGAGACACCGGAGGGCACCCGCAAGTTATCTTCGAGTACATAGAACTCGCCCGCCCCAGCCCGCACGATATCGACACCCCCAATGTGGGCCCAGACATCAAAGGGCATCTTGATACCCTTCATAACCGCACGGTATTGACTATTGCCAAGGATAAGGTCGGCCGGAATGATCCTCTGGGCCAGAATGCGCTGTTCACTGTAGATATCTTGAATAAAGGCATTGAGTGCCCGCAGGCGCTGGCGCAGGCCGCGCTCTAGTTGCTGCCACTCCTCGCCCGGAATAATGCGCGGAATCAGGTCGAAGGGAATAAGCCTTTCCGCCCCGGCCTCATCGCCATAGACATTAAAGGTAATGCCCACACGGCGAAACAGCAGGTCGGCATCCTGCCGGGCTTTTTCAATGGTCTGGTCGGGCTGAGACTGCAGCCAGTTCCAGTAAGACTCACCATGGCTCCGCGGCGCCTGCTGTCCCGGCGCGGGGGTGTGCAAAAGCTCATCAACTGCGGAAGACAAGTCAGTTACTTTCATGATGCCCACGATGCAAAGCCTATGCCATACGGGGAGGAAAGCCCCATGCCGCGCGAATCAGCATGATGCACTATCTAACGCAGTTGCGCGCTAAAACCGTGAGAAATGGGCTTATGTCGGTGCGTCGGTCAGGCCCGTTTTCAGCAGACGGGCAGCAGCACCACAGGAGATGCGCATTTGCAGAGCGGGCCCAAGAAATGAAACCATGGCGCTATGGCGCCACGCACAAAACTCCATCAGGCTGCGCAGATTCCCGGCTACTGGCACGAGGCGGTTGCCCTTTTGAGTGCAAGAGACCCCGTGATGGGCCGGATTGCCCTGGCGGCCCATCCCCAGACTCTGCGCAGCAGAGGCGCGCCCTTTACCACCCTGGTGCGTTCTATCGTGGGCCAGCAGATCTCGGTAAAGGCTGCCGATGCGGTCTGGGCCAGGATGACGGCTGTTCTCGGCGCCCATCCCCAGCAGCCAGAGATTACGCCCTCTGCCGTAATTTCCCAGTCGGCGTTGCTTGCGTCTGTTGGCCTCTCAGCCCGCAAGCGCATCTACATTCACGGGCTGGCCCAGTGGTTTATCGCAAACTCAGATCTAAACGACCGGCTAGTAAGTCTCAGTGACCAAGAGGTGATCGGACTGCTCACGGCGCAGCATGGCATCGGCCGCTGGACAGCGGAGATGTTCTTAATCTTTACCCTGATGCGGCCCGATGTCTTTCCAGTGGACGATCTGGGGGTCTTAAAGGCACTAGACCTGCACTACAGCCGCGCGCTTGCCGGCTATCGCAGGCACCACCCTGGCGAGACCCCCGCAGCCCGGCGCGCTAGGGCTCTGCGGCTAGCAGAGCGTTGGCGGCCCTATCGCACCGTAGCCAGCTGGCTCTTATGGCGCAGCCTTGACCCCGTGCCCGTGGAGTACTGAGGTTTCACGATAGAGTACCGCGATGCTTGCCTACCGCCACGCCTTTCATGCAGGAAACCATGCCGATGTGATTAAGCATTCGGTCTTGCTCTACTGCCTCGACTACCTGCAGCAGAAACCCAGCCCGGTGCTGGTGGTCGACACCCATGCGGGATCGGGCCAGTACCGGGTTGGCGAGCCGCTGATGCGCGGCAGAGGCGAGTTCAATACCGGCATCCTGCCGCTCTTTGAGAAAAAGGGCGATGGCGTTCCCCCCTTGGTGGACCGCTACCTGCAAGAGGTACGGCGGCTCAACACCGGCGGGCGTCTTGAGCGCATTCCTGGCTCACCACTGCTACTGGCCGAAAACCTCCGTGCCAAAGATCTCTTACACGCCTTCGAGCTGCATCCGAGCGACTTCAGCCACCTAAGCCAGACACTTGGTGGCTTTGGCCGTCGCGTGAAGACGCATCATGCCAATGGGTTTGAGGCGCCTCGGGCGCTGCTGCCCAATGTGTCAAAGCGTGCACTCGTGGTCATAGACCCGTCATATGAACTACGCACCGACTATGCCAAGGCCTGGGCCTGTATCAAAGAGATACTGCAGCGCATGGCGCACACCGTGGTGATGGTCTGGATGCCGATGATCCAGCGGTTTGAGCTGCAACGGTTTTTAGGACAGCTCCATGTCATGGAGGCAGAACGGCTGCAGGTCGACCTGAGAGTAGCAGCCCCCCAGGCCGATGGCCTGGGGCTCATGGGCAGCCATCTGATGGTGATTAACCCACCCTATGGCCTAAAAGAAGCCTGCGATGCGGCGCTTCCGTGGCTGGCCCGGGCATTAGGGGCAGACCCCCTTTTGCAAAAGCCTCCTTCGGGGGGAACCCTGTTGCCGGAACCCCTTTCGCACCAGGCCCAATGGCGCACGGTGGTCAACCCACGACCCCCGGCGCCACCGCGCCATGGAACTACGCCACCTTCTTCATCGTCACATTCGCGTCGAAGAACTGCTCATCTTCGGTAGAGCCTTTGAGCGCCGCCGTGGAGGCCTCGCGCTCGATGGTGGTGGTCACGGCATCGAAGTAGCCCGTGCCTACCTCGCGCTGATGTTTGACAGCCGTAAAGCCCTTGGCGGCGGCCGCGAACTCTGCCTCTTGCAGTTCCACAA
The DNA here is from genome assembly GCA_016868305.1 of Betaproteobacteria bacterium. Classification (GTDB taxonomy): domain Bacteria; phylum Pseudomonadota; class Gammaproteobacteria; order Burkholderiales; family Burkholderiaceae_A; genus Hahnella. Next base: position 27,713 of record VGHK01000016.1, read on the forward strand.
AGGCCGTCATGTTGTTGCGGGCATAGCCGTGGGCTAGGTTGAACATGGAGTAGTTCAGGGCATGGAAGCCGGCCAGCGTTATGAACTGGAACTTGTAGCCCATGGCCCCGAGTTCGCGCTGGAACTTGGCAATCGTGGCGTCATCGAGGTTCTTCTTCCAGTTAAACGAGGGCGAGCAGTTGTAGGCCAGAAGCTTGCCCGGGAACTGCTTATGAATGGCATCGGCAAAGGCCTTGGCATAGGCAAGGTCGGGCGTGCCGGTTTCACACCAGATCATGTCGGCATAAGGCGCATAGGCCAGACCGCGTGAGATGGCCTGCTCCAGGCCATTGTTGCTGCGGTAGAAGCCCTCAATCGTGCGCTCACCCGTAAGGTAGGGCTTGTCGTTTTCGTCGACATCGGAGGTGACAAGATCAGCGGCCTCGGCATCGGTGCGGGCGAGCAGCACGGTGGGTACACCCATGACATCGGCCGCAAAGCGGGCTGCCACGAGCTTGGCTACCGCCTCACGCGTGGGAACGAGCACCTTGCCACCCATGTGCCCACACTTCTTCACAGAAGCAAGCTGGTCTTCAAAGTGCACTCCTGCGGCGCCCGCCTCGATCATCGACTTCATCAGTTCAAAGGCATTGAGCACACCCCCGAAGCCAGCCTCGGCATCGGCCACGATGGGCAGGAAATAGTCGATATAGCCCTCTTCACCTGGGTTCTTGCCTTCCATCCACTGGATCTGGTCCGCGCGGGTGAAGGTGTTGTTAATGCGACGCACCACCATGGGCACTGAGTTGGCGGGATAGAGCGACTGGTCGGGGTACATTTCGCCTGCCAGGTTGGCGTCACCGGCCACCTGCCAGCCCGACAAATAAACGGCCTTGAGCCCGGCCTTGGCCTGCTGCATGGCCTGGTTACCCGTAAGTGCGCCCAGACTGTTAACAAACGGCTCTGTGTTCACCAGGTTCCAAAGCTTCTCTGCCCCGCGCTTTGCCAGGGTATGGTCCTGCTGCAAAGAACCGCGCAGACGTATTACGTCTTCGGCGGAATAGCCGCGCTTGATGCCGCGCCACCGGGGGTTTTCGGTCCAGTCTTTCTGCAGTTTCTGCGCTTCTTGCTCACGTGTGGTCATGAAAGAACTCCTTCAAAGGTAAAAATGAAAAAAGGGTGAAAAGAAAAATTTGTCGCGTCCCCATGCTAGGGAAAACTGCTGCTTTGCATCAGGTCTAGATAAAAAAAAGACAATATTTTTACTTCAGTAAAATCAATACTTAACGACTGTTATTTTGTAATATGAAATTAAAATCAGCGGGATGGAAATTTATAGTGCTGCTTAGCAGCATAACATATCACATTGTGAAAAAACGATTTCACTTCGTGATAAATAGCCAAGGGTTACTACTAGCGCTGCTGCGGCCGGTATGCGGCAAAGGCGGGATTCAACACTGCCTGAGGATCGGGATAGGTGAGTTCTCTGCGAGTATCTGCATGAACCACATAACCGCCCGCAGCAGACAGAATCGCATGGCCTGCTGCGGTATCCCAGATGCAGGTGGGGCCCATGCGCACATAGAGGTCCGCATCGCCCTGGGCAATCAGGCAGAACTTTAACGACGAGCCACAGGCTTTCGGCCTCGCGCGCGCTAGATAGGGATTCAACCAGTCGGGAAAATCTTCACCCGCATGGGAGCGGGAACCAAGGACCCGGATCGGCTTACCCTCGTCTGCCTGCCAGAAGGCATGGAGCGCGGTCAAGGTGGAGGTCATGGCGCCTCTGGGCAGAATGGGCAACTCGGCCCAAGGGCCTAGGCGTTCGGAGGGAGAATCACCAGATTCTTTAGCGGATTCCCCACCAGATCCTTCTTTAGGCCTCTGCAGACGACCGAACCAGGAGCGAGCCCCTACCGGCGCTACTCTGTCTGGATCTTGCCCGGCGAGATCTCGGTCATCTCCACGGATTCCCGCCCAGATGGTTCCAAGGGCCGGGGCACCAATCACGCCCAGTCGTGCCACTCCTTTAATAACCAGGGCGATATTTACCGTGAACTCGCCATTTCTCTTGATGAACTCCTTGGTGCCGTCGAGAGGGTCGACCGCCCAGTAGGTTGCGGCCCCACCACCCTGCCAGGGCGACTCCTCTGACAGAACAGGAATCTCGGGAGAGAGTTCTGCCAGGCCGTTAACAATGATCTGGTTGGCACAAAGGTCGGCCAGGGTTATCGGAGAACCGTCAGCCTTGTTTTCCACCCTTAACAACTCGGGTTGGTCGTAGACCTGCATGATGGCCTGACCGGCGTCAAAGGCAATGGCCGCAAGGGAATGCACATACTTTTGATTGAGGTATAAACTCGGGGACACTTTAAGCATTAAACTGTCCCCGAATTGCAATTGCTACAAATTATTCCGCAGCGCGGCCACCGCAGGGCTATTAAGCACACTGCGTAGGGCCAGCCAGCCAGAGGCCATGCAGATAACCGCCCCAATCACCGACCCCCAGAAAAGCGGGAGAAACCGAAACGGTACGGGTAGGCTAAAGATCTGCTCAGCCACAATGCCGCCAAGGCCCTGGGCAAGCGCCGCAGAGGCAAGCCCAGCCAGCGCCCCGACAAAGGCAAGTTCGAGCATCTGCGCCCGCACCAGCTGCGCCCGGCTGGCGCCAAAGGCCCGCAGCAGCGCCGCCTCACGCAGCCGCTCTTCACGGGTGGCCACCAAGGCCGCCCAGAGAACCAACGCGCCCGCTATGAGACTAAAGACAAAAAGTGACTGCACCGCGGCGATTACCTGGCCCAGAATTCTTCTGATCTGGGCAATCAGGCTATCGAGATCGATCAGGCTTAAGCCAGGATACAGGCTGAGTAGCCTGCGCTCGAGGTTGACCCCTTGCCCCTTGGGCAGGTAAAAAGAGGTGATAAAGGTCTGAGGAAGGTCCTGCAGCACTGCAGGGCTTGCGATCATAAAAAAGTTGGCCTGCATGGAATCCCAGCGCAGGGCCCGCAGACTAGTAACCTGCATGGCCACCCGCTCACCGGAGATGTCAAAGACCAGGCGATCGTTCATCCGAATGCCCAGGGTGGCCGCAATACCCTCTTCCACTGAGACCTCCTGGCCTGCAGGGTTCAGAGGCAGACCGCGCGCGATGCGATTGTGCGCGGGCAGGTCACGCGCATACGACAGGTTCATTTCCCGGTCCACCAGCCGCTGGGCGCGTTCGTCGGAATACGACTCAGGCGAGACCTCGCGGTTGTTGATACCCACCAGTCGCCCGCGCACCATGGGATAGAGCACGGCATCGGGAACACCCTCCTCAGAGAGAATCCTCGCCACCCCATCCTGCTGACCAGGGACGATATTGATCAGGAAGCGATTGGGCGCGTCCGGGGGCAGGCTGCGGTCCCAGGCATTGACCAGGTCGGTGCGGACGAAGGCCAGAAGCATAAGCGCAGACAGTGCCATGCCCAGCCCCAGCACCTGTGCCGACAGTCCTGCGGTGCGCCGCAGAAGAGCCCGACGAAGACTCACGAAGGCCCAGGGCAGGCCCTTGGATGCGGAGAGCAGTTTGCCCACCCCCTTAAAGATCAGCAGTAACAGGCCAAAGACAACGAGCCCAATCAGGGCAAACCCCGCCGTTACCAGCACCGCAAGGCCGAAGTCTTGGCTGCCCAGCCAGAGCAGGCCCGCCATTCCAACCCAGAAAGCCAGAAACCGCGACAGCCGGGGACCCCAGGAAATGACGCGTCTCGGTACGGAGGCCTCTGCAAGGTCGCGCAGACTGGTCATTGCCGGAACCCGCACCGCCTGCAGCACGGCAGGCCAGGCAAATACCAGGGTCATGCCAAAGGACAGGGCCAGCCCCTGCAGCAGAGGCTGCCAGGGCAGCGCGGGCATGGGGGGCAGGGCAACCTGCATCATCGACAGCAGGGCCGAGGCAAGCCCCAGCTGCACCAGATAGCCCAGCAAGAGGCCCGCCGTGGCCGCCCCCAAGACCATGACACCAAGCGCCAAGGCCCAGTAGCCACGCAACTGGCTGCCCGAGGCGCCCATCACCTTCATCACCGCAAGCCGAGGCCGATAGAGCCCGCCCAGACGGCGCGCCGCCAGTGCCATCGCGGCACAGGCCGTAAGCATGGCCACCATACCGGTGAGCGAGAGAAACCCATTGGCCCGGTCGAGGGCATTGCGCAGCTCCGGCCGGGCGTTGTCGATGGTCTCAAAGCGCTGGCCAGCGCCCAGCCCGGGGAGGATCTGCCGGTCAAAGGTGTACAAGCGGCTGGGGTCGTCAGAGCCAAGCCAGAGCCGATAACGCACCCGGCTCCCGGTGGTGTCGAGCCCAGTGGCCGGAAGATCGCTATGGTGAGCGATCACCCGGGGCGAGAGGTTGACAAAGTTCATTCCCCGATCGGGCTCTAGCAGGATAAGCCCCTGCACCCGCAGCTTCGCCTGGCCCAGCTGCAAGGTATCGCCAATTCCAATATCGAGTCGCGCGGCAAGACTGGGGTCGATAAAGACATGGCCAGGCTGCACTGCCGGGTTAACCGCGAGACCGGCAGCGGTCTGAATTTCAAGACGGCCGCGCAACGGATAGCCCTCTTCCACCGTTTTTACTGCCACCAGCTGGCCCCGATCTCCGGCAAGCACCATGCTCGGAAACTGGCTTCCCGCAACGGCCCGAATACCCAGGGACTCCGCAGTGACCCGCCAGTCTGCGGGAAGAGTCCGGTCCGATACCAGAAGCCTGTCAGCGCCAAGACTTGCCTGGGCGTCTTGTAAGAGGGCCTGCTCGACACGCTTGGCCAGGATTCCCACCGCACTGACCGCCGTGACGGAGACCACGATCGCCAGGATCATGAGCGACAGGGCACCGGAGCGAATGTCTCTGAGGGCAAGCCGCCAGGCCGTGGCAAGCCGCCATCCCGAAGACTGGTGCATACCCGTTATGGCAGTGGCAGTGTCCGAGCTGACTGAACTTGCTGAAGGCGGCAGGGGAGAAAGGGGGGGAATCACGAGACAGTTTGAGTGAGAGGTATCGCATTGCAATATACGCCAGGCAGCATCCGCGAGGCCGAGGCTATTCTCGGGCTATTGCCACACAGGGTCGAGATCATGTCAATATAGGACCCGATAGGGGGGGTTTTTCTATGACCAGTAAATGGATTTCCGTTCCCAGCGCCAACGGGCGCAGCTTTGACGCTTATGTCTGCCAGCCCGAAACGGGCCGCGGCCCGGGGTTGCTGCTCATTCAAGAAATTTTCGGTGTCAACGAGCATGTTCAGGCCGTGGCACGCCAGTACGCGGCCGATGGCTTTGTCGTAATCGCACCCGATATCTTCTGGCGCGACTCGCCCCGAGTAGACCTGGCCTACGACACTGAGGGCTTCGCCCGGGGGCTTTCTCTGCTCTCAACGCTCAACGTAGACCTCGCGGCCACGGACATGCAGCGGGCAGTTGAGGCGCTGCGCCATGAAGACTCCTGCACCGGCCGGGTGGGCTCGGTGGGATTCTGCATGGGCGGTATGCTCTCCTTCGTTGCCGCCGCGCGGGCCGGGGTGGATACCGCTGTCTGTTACTACGGCGGCGGCATTGACCAGAGGCTGCACCTGGTGGCCGATATCTCTTGCCCCCTGCTCTTTCATTTCGCCGAAAAAGACAGCTACATCACTGCCGCCGCCGTGGAGAAGACCCGCCAGGCACTTGCAGGCAGAGATAACGTGCGCATCCTGGTGCATCCTGGCGTGGACCACGGGTTTAACTGCTGGCGCCGTCCGGCATGGCATCAACAGACAGCCGCGCGGGCCAGAGGGCAGACCCTGGTGCATCTTTCCGAATCCCTTGGGTAGCTCGCAACGAGCCTTACCGTGGCGAAAGGCGCTCAACACACCGCAGAGCATCCCAAGGGCAGTGTAAGTCAGGGCCGGCGCGAGTCCCTGCGATGGATGTCTGGGGCGGGACTAACGGGCTTCTGGCCCGCCGCCTCTGCCCCGGGGCAGACGGGCCGTTCGGGGGGGCCGAGCTTCTCCAAAGACCTTGCCCGAGAGTCGCGCAGCAAGGGCTTTACCGTGCGTACGCTGGTCAAAGGGCTGTCTAACCCCTGGTCGGTTGCCTGGCTTCCTTCGGGCGAACTTTTGGTCACCGAGCGTGCCGGTCGGCTGCTGCTGATATCCAAAGACTTTAGCCTTGACCCCAGCCCCATAAAGGGCCTGCCTGGGGTCACCGCCAGCGGACAGGGTGGGCTCTTCGACCTCGCCATCCACCCCCGTTACCGACAGAACGGCTGGATCTATCTGTCCTTTGCCGAGGCGCCAATGCCCGGCCGGATGGCCGCAAGCAGCACAGCCTTAATTCGTGGCCGGCTTGCCGCAGGAAGCCTGGTTGACATAGAGCGGCTGTTTAGCATGCACCCAAGGTCGCGGGGGGGCCGACATTTTGGAGGCCGAATCGTGCTCGATGGCAAGGGCTATGTCTACCTCACCCTGGGAGACCGCGGGGAGGAGGATCGAGCCCAAAAGCCCAATGACCATGCCGGAACCGTGGTGCGTCTGCATGAGGACGGCCGGATTCCGCAGGACAACCCCTTCGTAAACCAGCCAGACATCCCCTCGGAGGTCTTTAGCCGGGGCCACCGCAACATCCAAGGTGCCGTGCTCCACCCAGGCACGGGCGAGCTCTGGGCCCATGAGCACGGGCCCCAGGGCGGCGACGAACTCAATATTGTCCGTGCTGGCAGAAACTATGGCTGGCCCAGCATTACCTATGGCGTGAACTACGTTACGGGAACCCGCATCGGCGAGGGCACAGAGAAGGCGGGACTCGAACAGCCCTTGCATGTCTGGGTTCCGTCGATTGCACCCTCGGGGCTGGCCTTCTACGACAGCGATGCCTTTCCCGCCTGGCGGGGCAGCCTGCTCATTGGCGCGCTGCGCGAGCAGACCCTAGTGCGGCTGCAGCTCAACGGCAATCGCGTCGTTGCGGAGGAAAGGTTACTCTCCCAAGAGGTGGGCCGCATACGCGACGTGCGAGTGGGCTCCGATGGGCTGGTGTATCTGCTGACAGACGACAGCACCGATGGACGTTTATTGAGACTGGAGCCCACCGGGCGTTAGTACCGACTAGCAAGCGTCAGGCGAGGCCCAAACGCCTGTTGCCAGAGACTGAATACAAGCCCACTAGACCAATCGCAGAGAATCCAAGTGAGAACGTCTTGATCTACAGGTGTTACTATGGTGACACTACTGCGTAAAGGAGATTATCGTGTCCACTACATCGTTAAAGCTCCATGATGCGCTCAAGCAGCGGGCAGCGGCAGTTGCGCAGCACCATGGCATGACCCCGCATGCATTCATGGTTCAGGCTATCGAAATAGCCACACGGGCGGCAGAGCAGCGGTCGAGTTTTCTGGCGGATGCCAAAGCTGCCCACGAGAACTTTCTTGCTACGGGCAAGAGCTACGATGGCGATGCGTTTGGCCATTACATCAAAGCGCGTGTAGCTGGCAAGGAAACCAGCAAACCGAGGTTGAAGTCTTGGCGAAGCTGAAATTTGCGGAAGAGGCCGGTCGCGATCTGGAGACGCTGACTGACTTCCTGCGCGAAACCGACGTGACTGCTGCCATTGAGACAGCGGATTTGATTATTGATGCTGTCTCGGTGTTGAAGCGTCATCCACTAATTGGTCGCCCGGTTGAATATGGCTATCGTGAATTGATCATTTCGCGTGGTCGCACTGGCTATGTGGCCCTCTACACATATGAAGAGGCATCCGATATCGTGCTGAGTCTGGCAATTCGACATCAGCGAGAATCTGGCTACTGGATAGAAGTGTAGAACCAGTATTAAATTTGCGATAACCTCTAGGCCCTACTGCTAAAACTCTCGGGGGGATTTAAAAGCGCCTTGAGGATCAGGGCGTTATTGGTAGCGGGGGTAGGATTTGAACCTACGACCTTCGGGTTATGAGCCCGACGAGCTGCCAGACTGCTCCACCCCGCGCCGTAAGAAGATCTACAATTCTACATGATCTTCTGTTCCCAATGCGCTGCCCCTACCGCCCGTATTATTCCGACAGACGACAACCGGCTGCGGGATGTCTGCACCCGCTGCGCCACGGTGTTTTACGAAAACCCCAAGATGGTTGTCGGTACGCTTCCCACCTGGAGCGAAAAGGTGCTGCTCTGCAGGCGGGCCATAGAGCCTCGGTACGGGCTCTGGACGCTCCCGGCGGGCTTTATGGAGCTCGGTGAGTCTACTGAAGAAGGGGCCCTGCGCGAGACCCAGGAAGAGGCAGGCGCCGCAGTCACTCTCGGCCCACTTTTTTCTGTCTTCGATGTGGTGCAGGCCAACCAGGTGCACATCTTCTTTCTTGCCGAAATGGTCTCCGAGTCAATAGACCCCGGACCGGAGACCCTCGAGGCGCGGCTTTTTACCGAGCAGGAAGTCCCCTGGGACCTGCTCGCCTTCCGGTCTGTGCGCGGAAGCCTGGAGCGGTTTTTTAAGGATCGGCAGCAGGGCGCCTTCCGGGTGCATACCCAGACCCTTCGTTAGCCGCGTGCAAAAGCACGGCGCGCATATCCCCCAAGGCTTCCGCTAGCGCCACTATTGCTCGATGCTGCCACCGACAACGCCGCGCCTGGCCTGGCTTGAGGCCCATGACTCCTTCCCGCCTCTGTCCCAGGCCCTCACCGAGGACACTGGCGCCAATGGCCTTCTGGCCGCCAGCGAAGGCCTTACCAGCGAGATGCTGCACCGGGCCTATCGGCAGGGAATTTTTCCCTGGTCCGGCCCCGGTGAGCCCCTGCTCTGGTGGAGCCCTGACCCACGGATGGTCTTGTTTGTATCGGAATTCAGGCTGCACCGGTCGCTGCGCCAGGCGGCTGTAAAAGCCCATCGCGTGGGGTGTCTTCTCACCTGCGACCAGGCCTTTACCGAGGTGATGCAGGCCTGCGCTGCCCCAAGACCGGGCCAGTCGGGCAGCTGGATTACCCCGCCTATTGTGCAGGGCTATCGGGAGCTGCATGCCCAGGGCATCGCCCATAGCCTGGAGCTCTGGCAAGACGGCAGACTTGTTGGCGGGCTTTACCTGGTTAGCCTGGGGAGAATGGTCTATGGGGAGAGCATGTTCAGCCGCATGCCCAATGCCTCAAAGATCTGCCTGGCGGCCCTGGTGCGCTGGCTTACCCGCTGGGACAATGCAGCGGCACCGATGGTAATCGACTGCCAGCAGCAGACCAGCCACCTGCAGAGCCTGGGCGCGCGACCGATCGGCCGCGGCAGCTTTGTCGATCACCTTCGGCTGCAGACAGGCTACCCCGCACTGCCCTGGCCTATTGACCCCTGTGACCTAAACATAGGTATGCTTGCGCATGGCCAGTCTTCGTGACCTACCCGTTGCCGCACTGCAGTTCTATGTGACGGCACCCTATCCCTGCAGCTACCTGGGCGGGCGTAAAGCCCGCTCGCAGGTAGCAACCCCCAACCATTTAATTACGCCCGAGGTCTATGGCGACCTGGTGCAAATGGGCTTTCGCCGCAGCGGCGCCTTTGCCTACCGGCCCTACTGCGATGGCTGTAAGGCCTGCGTTCCCTTGCGTATTCCAGTAGATAAGTTCGCGCCCAGCCGGTCTCAGCGGCGCGTCGCGCAGCGCCTTGGGGCTCTGCTATCGGTCTCCGAGGAGCCTCTGGCTTTTCGGGATGAGCACTATCAGCTCTACCAGCGCTACCAGTCTTCGCGCCATGCAGGCGGGGGCATGGACCAGGACAGCCGCGAGCAGTATGCCCAGTTTCTCTTGCAAAGCCGGGTGGAAACCCAGCTTCTGGCTTTTCGCCGACCGGACCGCAGCCTGGCCATGATCTCCATTATCGACCGTCTGCCCGATGGGTTCTCTGCGGTCTATACCTTTTACGATCCCGAAGACCCTCGGGCATCCTATGGCACCTACGGGGTGCTCTGGCAGATTCTTGACTGCCAGGCCAAAGGGCTGCCCTATGTCTACCTGGGATACTGGATCGCCCAGAGCCCCAAGATGTCCTACAAGTCTGGCTTTCGGCCGGCCGAGGTTCTCATTCAAGGACGCTGGCAGCCGGTACCCCCGCCCGAGGTCTTTCGCCCGGCATGAGCCAGAGCAGCGCGATCTGGTCCGCCTATCCCGCGGTCCGACCCCTGCTTTTTTCCCTAGACCCTGAACGAGCCCATCACCTGGCCATGGCGGTGCTATCGGTCGTCCACCGGGGGGCAGGCGTACTACTGCCGCCCAGCGCCCCCCTAGAGGGTGGGGCCCGCACCGTGGCGGGCCTGGTCTTTCCAAACCCCATCGGGCTGGCAGCTGGGCTAGATAAAAATGCCGTCTATCTGGATGCCCTGGGCCGCATGGGATTTGGTTTTTTGGAAGTGGGTACCGTGACCCCGCGCCCCCAGCCGGGCAACCCACGACCCCGGATGTTTCGGCTAGCTGCAGCCCAGGCCCTGATTAACCGACTGGGATTTAATAACCTGGGGCTTGAGGCCTTCCTGCGCAACGTTTCGCGGTCACAGTGGGTGAAAAATCGTCGCGGGGTGCTCGGGCTCAACATAGGCAAGAATGCCGATACGCCAATCGACCGTGCCATTGACGACTACCAGACGGGCTTAGAGGCGGTCTACCCCTGGGCAGACTATGTCACGATCAATATCTCTTCGCCCAATACCAAAAACCTGCGTGACCTGCAGTCCGAACAGGCCCTTGCTGGCCTGCTCACAGCCCTGAAACGAACCCAGGGGCGGCTTCAAGCAATCCACCAGAAACGCGTGCCCCTGTTTCTGAAGATTGCCCCAGACCTCACAGAGCCGCAGCTCGAGTCGATAGCCCAACTGATACGCAGCCACGAGATTGAAGGCCTGATTGCCACCAACACCACGCGGGATAGAACGGCCGTGGAGGGCCTTCCAGGCGCTCAGGAGACAGGCGGACTCTCGGGTGGGCCTCTGTCGGAAAAATCTACCCGGGTGCTGGCCCAGATGCGCCAGTTACTCGGACCCGATACCGCCCTGATTGGGGTGGGCGGCATACTCAGCGCCCAGGATGGTATTGAAAAGGCGCGCGCAGGCGCCGACCTGGTTCAGGTCTACACGGGCCTTATCTACCGAGGGCCAGCACTGGTTGCAGACCTGGTAAATGCCTTTCGGGCCTGCCAGTCGGCATAGCGTTCGGTAAAAGTTTTTCCGGTGGGGGCGGTCATGTCGCGATACCGCGTCCAGCCGCCGGCCAGCGGCAGGCTGGAGATACGCCCTGACCTTCCGGCCCAGATTCGTAGCGCACGACTGGCCAGGCCCGACACCAGCCGATAGAAATTGGGCCGCAGGGCCGAGAAGCCCCAGGCCCAGAGCGCCCAGCGCTCCGACAGCGGGCGCAGGTGACGATCGAACTGGCGCTCTCGCAGCTTACGCAGCAGGTCTGGCAAAGGAATATTGACCGGACAGACAACATGGCATTCCCCACAGAGGGTGGCTGCCTGGGGAAGGTCGAGGGCATTTTCCAGCCCCGCGTAGGAAGGCGTGAGAACCGAGCCCATAGGCCCTGGGTAGACCCAGCCATAGGCATGGCCGCCAATCTTTTGATACACCGGGCAGTGGTTCATACAGGCGCCGCAACGGATACAGCGCAGCATTTCTTGAAACTCACTGCCGAGCAGGCCGGTGCGACCGCCATCGACGAGCACAAAATAAAGATAGCTTGGCCCATCAGGTTCACCCTTTGCCTTCGTGCCAGTAAGCAAAGAAACATAGTTAGAGATCGACTGTCCCGTGGCCGAGCGGGTGAGCAGACGGGCCATCGTGGCGAAGTCTTCGAGCGTGGGCAGCACCTTTTCGATACCGGTAACAACCACATGCACCCGGGGCAGAATGGTGCACATCCCCTCATTGCCCTCATTGGTAACCAGGGCCACAGAGCCGGTCTCGGCAATGACAAAGTTGCCGCCAGTAACGCCCATCTCGGCCTTGAGAAACTTCGGCCTGAGCTGCTCTCTGGCCTCACGGGCAAGCTGCGGAATGTCGGTGAGTCGTGGCTTCTCGTGGACACGGGCAAAGAGATCGGAGATCTCTTCTTTGTCTTTGTGAATGACCGGGGCAATGATGTGGCTTGGCGCCTCGTTGTCATTGATCTGCAGAATGTACTCGCCAAGGTCGGTCTCTACCGGCTCAACGCCAGCCTGACGCAAGGCCTCATTCAAGGCCATTTCCTCAGAGACCATCGACTTGGACTTGGTAACGGTTTTTACCTTGTGCTTCTTGGCGATCTGCACCACGAGTTCCGAGGCCTGAGCGGCATTTTCGGCAAACAGCACCTTCGCACCCTGCTCGGTGGCCTTTTTTTCAAAGAGCTCAAGCCAGATGTCCAGGTTGTCAATGGCCCGGTTACGTCGCTCGACGGCGGCCTCCCGGGTTGCCTCAAAGTCGATCTCGGTCATGGCCTGACTGCGGGCGGTGACAAACTTTTCGGAAAGGCGCTTTAAGTTTTTCTGCAGACGACTGTCTGCCAGCTTCTGGCCGGCCCTGGCCTGAAAGTGCATCGATTGAACCTGCATTAAGAGACCTCTCCGGCGAGCACCTGCGCCACATGCAGCACCTGGGTCTTGTGGTCCCCCAGGCGGCGCAGGCGGCCCTCAATATTAAGCATACAGCCCAGGTCGCCCAGCACTACCGCCTGGGCGCCCGTGGCCTGAATATTTCCAATCTTCTCATCCACGATAGCCGAGGCGACATCGGCATATTTCAGCGAGAAGGTGCCGCCAAAGCCGCAGCATGCCCGGGCGTCTTTCATCTCGCGCACCTCTAAGCCTGGCAGTTTTTGTAGCAAGGCCCGGGGCTGATCACAGACCCCCAGTTCGCGCAGGCCGCTACAGCTATCGTGATAGGTAACACAGCCTGCCGAGCGGCCAGGCAGGTTTTCGAGGTGTAAGACCGAATGGAGGAAATCGGTGAGCTCGTAGATTCGCGAAGAGATGTCCGTCAGTCGCTGCTTTAGGCCTGGGTCGTCGGAGAACAAGTCGGCATAGTGCACCTTGATCATGCCGGCACAGGACCCCGAGGGAATCACCACATAGTCGTAGCCCTCGAGCTGCGCCAAAACCCGCTCGGCCAGACGATGGGCCGTGCGCCGATCGCCCGAGTTGTAGGCCGGCTGCCCGCAGCAGGTCTGGTCCGGAGGCACGATCACCTCACAGCCGCCAAACTCCAAAAGCTTAATGGCGGCAAAGCCAATCTCGGGACGCATCAGGTCCACCAGGCAGGTGACATAGAGGGCAACACGGGGAACGCGGGGCAGGGTTTCTGCAGCCATAAGGAATTTTTCCTGAATAACACTTGCATTTTGCCATTTCATGAGACGAAATATCATTTCTATTTCGTTTTCGGCCTGAATCCCATGCGCTACCCTGCTCCCTCCGTCGTGCCGCCCAAGCCCGCGATTCAAGTTATCGCGCGCATGAACCAGCTCCTTGACGCCCTGGCCCGGCACTCTGAGCCGGTGTCACTCAAGGAACTTGCCAAGGTCACCGCACTGCATCCGTCAACGGCCCATCGGATTCTCAACGACCTGGTACTGGCCCGAATGGTCGATCGCACCGAGCCCGGGCTTTACCAGCTCGGCATGCGGCTGCTTGAACTCGGCAACCTGGTCAAGGCGCGGCTTAATGTCCGCGACGCTGCGGCAGGACCGATGCGTGACCTGCATAAGCTAACAGGCGAAACCATCAACCTGGCCGTGCGACAGGCCGATGAGATCGTCTATGTGGAACGTGCCGTGAGTGAGCGATCGGGCATGCAGGTGGTTCGGGCCATTGGGGGGCGTGCCGCTCTGCACCTCACCTCGTCGGGCAAGCTCTTTCTGGCCGCAGACGACTCCCGGGCAGTGCGCTCCTACGGCATGCGGACCGGACTTGCCGGGCAGACCCGCAATAGCATTACCGAAATACCGCGGCTGGAGCGTGAGCTCGAAGAGGTGCGGCGGCAGGGCTTTGCCCGCGACAACGAGGAGCTCGAACTCGGGGTGCGGTGCATCGCGGCGGCGATTCGGGACGATGCCGGCCGGATTGTTGCTGGGCTCTCTATTTCCGCCCCTGCAGACAGGGCCAACGATGGCTGGGTGGCAGCGCTCCGCCAGACTGCACAGCAGATTTCCCATGCCCTGGGGTATGAGGCGTCTGCCTAGCGAAGGCTCGGCAATGGAGGGCTAGAGGGCCTTTACCAAAACCTGCGACCGACGCAGCGGATTGTAGGCAGCCTGCCGGTCGGGCGGGAGGGTCTCGAGCTCGGTGGGCTTAAAGCCGCGTTTCAGGAACCAGTGGGTAGTGCGGGTGGTGAGCACAAAGAGCTGTCTTAGCCCTGCCTGCCGGGCCTGGTGCTCAATGCTTTTGAGCAGCCGCTCACCATCGCCCTTCTCGCGGGTGTCACTGCGCACCATGAGGCAGGCCAGTTCGCCCATGGGGGAGCGGCCGAAGGTGTAGAGCGCCGCGCATCCAAAGATGACGCCGTCGTGTTCAATCACCGTAAACCGGTCAATGTCGCGTTCGATCTGCGCCCGGCCACGCGGCACCAAGGTGCCGTCGGCCTCTAGCGGCTCCAGCAATGACACGATCGCGGCCACATCGTCGGGTGTGGCAGGCCGCAGTGCCTCCAGGGTTTCTTCCACAAGCATCACCCCCACCCCATCGTGGGTGAAGAGTTCGAGCAGCAGGGCGCCATCGGCCGAATAGGGCACCAGGTGCGCCCGCTCGACGCCGCCACGGCAGGCGCGCAGGGCATGCTGCAGCGTGAACCCGGCCTCTTCGGTGAGCGCGCCAATGGCAAGCAGCTGCTCGGCCTGCTGCTCTGAGACCTCGACTAGCGAGGCTTCACCGTCGCGCGGCAGGCCCTCATCGGTGACGAGATAGATCAGCTTATCGGCATCAAGCGCCACGGCCATACTTGCTGCAACATCTTCGAGGCTGAGGTTAAAGGCCTCGCCTGTGGGCGAGAACCCCAGGGGTGGCACCAGCACAATAAAACCGCTGTTCAAAGCCAGTTGTATCGAGTCGGCCTCAATCTTGCGCACTAGGCCTGTGAGCTGGTAGTCGATACCATCGACGATGCCCACCGGCCTTGCCGTGACAAAGTTGCCGCTCATTAACCGAATACGGGAATTGCCCATAGGTGTGTTTGGTAGCCCCGCAGAGAAGGCTGCCTCAATATCCAGACGCAGCTCACCCGCCGCCTCCTTGGCGCACTCAAGCGCCGCCCGGTCGGTGATTCGTAGCCCCTGGCTGTAGCGTTCCTCGATCTGGCGCAGGCGCAGCTGCTCCTGCACCTGCGGCCGGGAACCATAGGCCAGAACGATGCGCATGCCCATCGCCTGCAGCAGTGCAACGTCATGCACCAGCGACTCAAGATGGCCCTCGGCAGCAAGCTCACCGGGCACCGCCAGCACAAAGGTCTTGTTCCGAAAGGCGTGAATATAGGGTGCGACATTGCGCAGCCAGGCAACGAAATCAGGGGTCGAACTTGTCATGGTGCGCACACAATAGGGGCTGACGGGTTCGCATGCAAGCGAGCTCCTATAATGCCGGCGTGACTGCGCCCGCTACCCTTACGCCCGAGGCCCTGCAGAACCGGGCGACGGCCTTGGGGCTCGATTTTCCCGATGACCTTCCTGTCTCTGCCCGGTGGCAGGAAATCGCGCAGGCCCTGCTGGCCCATCAGGTGTTGATTCTCTGTGGGGAGACGGGCTCGGGCAAGACCACCCAGCTGCCCAAGATCGCCCTGGCCTGTGGCTTTGGGGCCAAGGGCAAGTCGATTGGCCACACCCAGCCGCGCAGGCTGGCCGCCGTGTCGGTGGCCCGGCGCATTGCCCAAGAAATACAGTCGGACTGCGGGCGCATGCCTGGCGCTCGGGTGGGCTACAAGATTCGGTTTAACGACCAGGCGCGACCCGGCGTGCCGATTAAGCTGCTCACCGATGGCATGCTGCTGGCCGAGACCCAGGCCGATCCCAGGCTTGAGGCCTACGACCTGATCATCATCGATGAGGCCCATGAGCGTAGTCTCAATATCGATTTTTTGTTGGGCTATCTGCACAACCTGCTCGCGCAGCGCCCGAGGCTCAAGCTGATCATCACCTCGGCCACACTCGATGCGGAGAAGTTCTCCCGGCATTTTTTCAACGCACCCATTCTCGAGGTCTCGGGCCGGTTGTATCCCGTAGCGATACGCTACCAGCCGCCCGAGAAGGACGATGACGACCTCATTGATCGGGTGGTCACTGGCATTACGGCAGCGCTCGCAGAGCCGGTGGGCATGGGCCCGGCCGACGTCTTGGTATTCCTGCCAGGCGAGCGGGAGATTCGCGCCACGGCCGATGCCTTGGCCGATCGGCTTCGCCCAGTCTCGGGCCATGGTCGGCGCCAGAGTGTGGAGGCCTTGCCCCTTTTTTCGCGCCTGACCCAGGCAGACCAGGACCGTATCTTTCGCCCGGCAGAGGGCCGCCGTGTGGTGCTCTCCACCAACCTGGCCGAGACATCGATTACCGTACCGGGCATTCGCTATGTAGTGGATGCCGGTCTCGCACGGGTGAAGCGGTACCGCTATAAGGGGAAGGTAGAGCAGTTGCAGATTGAGCCTGTTAGCCAGGCCCAGGCCCAGCAGCGGGCGGGCCGTGCCGGCCGGCTGTCTGAGGGCATCTGCATTCGTCTTTATAGTGAAGAAGACTTTCACTCGCGGCCGGTGCATGCCGATCCAGAGATTCATCGCAGTTCGCTCGCCTCAGTCATTCTCCAGATGAAGGCGCTGCGCCTGCGTGCCATAGAGGTCTTCCCTTTTGTCGACCCGCCTTCAAAGAAGGCCATTGCCGATGGTATGGCGCTGCTCAATGAGTTAGGGGCTATTGACAGCGCGGGTGGGCTGACCGAGATCGGCCGCGACATTGCCGCACTACCGCTCGACCCCAAGCTCGCCCGCATGCTGGTGGCCGCCCGCCAGAGCGGGTGTCTCAAGGAGATGGCGGTACTCGTGGCTGCCTTGTCGGTGCAAGACCCCCGCGATCGGCCCTTGGCCGAGCAGCAGGCAGCTGATGCGGCCCACAAAAAGTTTGCCGATGAGAAGTCAGAGTTCTTGAGCTGGCTTCGGCTCTGGGACTGGATCGAGGCGGCCTTTGCCGAAAAGCTCTCGCGCCGCAAGCTAGACCAGGCCTTACGGGTGCAGTTTTTGTCGCCCTTGCGGGTGCGCGAATGGCGCGAGCTGCATCAGCAGGTGGTCTCGTGGATTACCGAAAAAAACTGGCGATTCAATGAACGTCCCACCGACTATGCCAGCCTGCACCAGGCCATTCTCACGGGCCTGTTATCAAACATTGGCTGCCGTATCGACAGCCCCGTGAAGCAGGCCTCCACCGGCGGCCCCAAGGGGGGCACGGCGGCCTCGGCGCCCGCTGGAACCGGCCTCTGGCAGGGCACCCACGAGGTGAAGTTTGCCGTCTGGCCTGGATCACACCTGGCCAAAAAGCCACCGCGCTGGCTGATGGCCGCCGAACAGGTTGAGACCTCACGGCTCTTTGCCCGTACGGTAGCGGGCATTGAACCGGAATGGGTGGAACAGGCAGCCGCGCGTCTAATTAAGGTGAGCTACTCGGAACCCCACTGGGAGAAGAAGGCCGGTAAGGCGATTGGCTATGCCCGAGGCGTGCTCTATGGGCTGCCGATCTTTCAGCGGCGACGTGTGGCCTGGTCGAGTCTTGGGCCCGAAGAAGCCCGCGAGGCCCGTGCGCTTCTGATTCGCGAGGGCCTGGTGGCTGGCGAGATCGATACGCGGCTGAAGTTCCATGACCACAACCAGCGGCTGATTCACGAAGTTGAAAAGCTCGAACAAAAAGCCCGACGGCTAGACCTCCTGGTGGATGAGTCGCTGATTGAGGCCTTCTACGACCAGCATATTCCCCAGAACGTGGTGGACCTTGACAGCCTGACTGCATGGCTGCGAAAGGCCGGCGCCCAAGACCCGCAGCTTTTGTGCCTGCGCAAAGAAGACCTGATGCGGCATGAGGCTGCAGGCATTACGACGGACCAGTTTCCGCGTCAGTATCAGCAGGCCGATCTGCAGTGTGCACTCGACTATCACTTTGACCCGGGTGCAGCTGATGATGGCCTGATCATTACGGTGCGCGACAGCGACCTCGGGCGGCTGGATGCCCAGCGGCTTGACTGGCTGGTGCCGGGCATGCGCAAGGACAAGGTCATGGCGATCGTCAAAAGCCTGCCACAGCGGCATCGGCGCCACCTGCTGCCCTTGGCCGACTATGTCGAAGGCTTCTGTGCGCGCTGGCAGTCTCAGGCGGGCAATAAGCCTTTGGTGAAGGCCTTGATTGAAGACATCGCGCAAGAAAAGGGCCTCGCCCTCACGGCCGACGAGTTCAAACGCGATGCCCTGCCCGCGCATCTGTCTGCCTTCATTCGGGTGATCGACCAGCATGGCCGTCAGCTTGCCCAAGGCCGCGACCTGACCGCCCTGCGCAGCCAGCTTGGCGTGGCCGATCCGCAGGTCGAAGAGACAGCGGCCTGGCAGCGACTGGCAGACCGGTTTGCCGAGCGCATCAAAGAGCCGATCAAGGCCATGGCGCGTGACCTGGTGAAGGACGCCTCGCTCACGCTCGCCTGGGCCGCCTGGGGCGGGCGCAGCCATGGCAGCGCCGAGCAGCTCTGTGAGCAGGTGCGTCAACTGGCCCTGCGGCGTGCTTTTCTGGGCGAACCCTGGCCCGAAACCGACAAAGACTTTGAGCAACGGCTGACCGAAGGCCGTAGCCGGTTTCTGCTGCTGGCCCAGGAGACGCAGCGCTGGCTCAAGGCGGTGTTTGCGGAGCACCAGGTGATTGCCCGCAAGCTTGCCGCGGCACGGCCCGCCCAGGCGGTTCACAAAGACATCGAGGAGCAGATCGCGCGGCTGTTGCCCCCCGACTTTGTGGTGCAGACGCCCGATGCGCGCGCCCGTCATCTGCCACGGTATCTCAAGGCCATGGCGCTGCGTCTCGACAAGCATCGTGCCGACCCTGCCCGAGACCTTGCCCGCTGGCAGGAGCTGCAACGGGTTGAGCAGCCTTTTTGGCGCTGGGCCAAGGCCAACCCCGGCCCATGGTCGGAGGCCATGACCGAGTTTCGATGGCTTTTAGAAGAATGCCGCGTGGTGCAGTTTGCGCAGGAACTGAAGACCCCGATGCCCGTGTCGGTCAAGCGTCTGGAAAAGACTTGGGAGACAATCTCGCGACAGTAGCGGCGAGAGCGGCGGCGAGAGCGGGCAGCGAAAGCAGCCACAGCACCCATTCAGTATGGTGAACTGAAGAGCAAGGAAGACTAAACGTGGAAACCCAAAAAACCCCTGGTGCCAGCCATTCTGACCTGACGGTCGGGCTTTTTATTATTGGTGATGAGATCTTGTCGGGTAAGCGAGAAGACCGCCATTTTGCAAAGGCCCGCGAGATTCTTGCTGCCCGTGGGCTTGCGCTTTCGTGGGCGCAGTATCTGGGCGATGACCGGGCCCGCTGCGTGCGCGCGATGCGCGACTCTCTTGCGACACAAGACCTGGTCTTTAGCTGCGGCGGAATTGGCGCTACACCCGATGACCATACCCGCCAGGCGGTTGCCGAGGCACTCGGCCTGCCTCTAGTGTTACATCCTGAGGCCGAACGCCAGATAGCACTGCGCTGCCAAGAAACCCAACAGCCTCTTACGCCTGAGCGCCTTCGGATGGGCGAGTTTCCGCAAGGGGCACAGGTGGTGCCCAACCCTTATAACCGTATACCGGGCTTCTCTGTCGGAACACACTTTTTCCTTCCTG